>CAYUHH010000024.1:0-9178 GCA_964444435.1 uncultured Pseudomonadota bacterium
GTGGGTATGGGTTGTTCAATAATGTGAGTGCTCGCCCGTATATAACATTGAATTGTATAATCACGTTCATTAAATTTTATACGAAAAACCTTATGGGCTACGTGGTCAAGTAGTTTGCTTGCCGATTAACCAGGATGTTTGCTGGGTTCAGTCCGATCCTTCGATACAATTTTGCTTTGCAAAATCACTCAGGACGAAAGACAGGCCAATCCAACTGAAAGTTTGCGTCACATATTAAAGTTTTTTTTGAAGGGGCTGTTAAAGCACTGGGAAGGTTGTGCGAAGTTTAGTGAAGTTATTGCTATAAAAGTAACGGAAAAGTTATTGTGGCGTTACGTTGGATAGCATAAAGAGATTCTTTGCTGATGAGAGTTATTTCATATGTGTGAATAATCCTTTGAATAATAGATATTTAGATTAATGAGGTGAGAATTCTTCCTCAAAACTTTTTCTCAGAATTGTTCTAATTTTACTTAGATCGCGTTTTGGCTTTGCGGGATCATAATAAGTAGAGATAATTCCCTCAGGAGGTTCTGTTTCAAGAATTGTTTGACCGTGTAAATGTATTGGTACCGTTGCTCCTGATCCTAATCCTTCTTGGATAAATGAATCTGCAACAGGATCGGGGAGATAGATTTCTAGTTGTCTGTAGTTATCTTGCAAGACCCATAAACATTTTTGATTCATTTCGAGGGATGCCATTGCGTCTTCTCGAGAGAGCGATGTGAAGTTTCTTTTATGTTTATTTGGGAAATATAAAAGATGTGGGGGGGCATATGATCCAAACCTTATACATGCGCTTGCCCGGTTTTCTGCGTAAACCAATGGGCTTCCTTCTGTATCAATCCCTCTTTCAAGGTCGCTGCAAAAGAAGCAATAGGTAGGTTTTTTCTTTGTTGTTGGGGCTGCGTAAGCTGCCTTATGTGTCTCACGGTCAGATGAATCAAAATGGTGCGTTCTTCTTGGATTTTTATCTCTTTTATCAAAAAATCTGAAAGAGGGTAGCGTTGATGGATCAGTTTCGCCTGAGGTTCGTTCTACAATTTCTTCTTGGGTTACATTTTGTAAACCACACATTTTCTCATAAAGAATACGAGGATTTCTCGTCGTAACAAGTTTCCTGAGAAGTCCTGTTATTGCTCCGGCGTCATTTGGTGAACGTACGGCACATTTAACACAAATATGAGAGCTATCTTCTTGCCAGCCCGTATTAAATGCATCTAATCCCGTATCTTGATGTAATAAGTCTTGGTATTTAATAATCAAGTTTCTATACGTTTCGAGTTCTGCAGGCAGAAGTTCTCTAAAGCTTTTAATGCATCGAGATGGAATGAGAAGTACTGATCCTCGTAATTGCGATAATATATTTATAACAACGGTCCAATGTTCGGTTTTTTCAATTACGGGGAATCTGGACAGCAGCTTCCCTGTGAACCAGGCTGCAGAGTACGCACTCATCTTTTTTCATTGCACTAAGATAAAAAATACTGAAAATTATGAGAGAAAATACGAGTTTTTTCATGGAGTCAGATTTCCTTTTTATCCCAAGATATCATTGCGTTCAGATGTGCTTGATCTTCTTCTGTTAATAATGATTTTGCATGATAAATAGCTTCTTTGACCTGGTGTTTGTTTTTTACGGTACAAGCAGGTGAATGTAATAGAAGATGGATGATTTTTTTGTATCGTTTGCTGGTTGATTTGAAGCCGTAGTGATTTAATATTGCTGAGAGCGTTGCAAAGCCACCAATTAAGCTACTCATAATAATTTTACCGTTTTGGTTTTCGTTATTATGAAGCCATGGTAAAATTGCAAATGAGCCAAAAATTCCACTCATCCAGTAACCTGCTTTTTTGTTTGATCGCGCCTTTTGCATTTCGATACCTACCATATTAAGTGCTGATGAGATATCGACATTTTCATTAAATGTTTCAAGTTTGTTGAGAGCGCATGTAAGGATTTCGCCGTTGCCGTAACGAATACCGAGGTCAAACGCATCTTTTGGATCAAGGTACCGTTCACGATTTTGCGTAAATGATTGGGTTGTCATTCTTCCTTTTGAGTCAAATCCATCAATTGTTGTATGTTCGCTTTCCTTAATAACGATTTTATATTCATGAGCACTTGGGAGTAATTCATACGTGTTGTAAGCATTGAGTAATGTAGAAAGGGAAAGAAGAGGAAGAATTATTTTTTTCACAATAGCTCCGTTGTTGTTTTTTATTAGAAGTATACTGGTGCTGGGAATAAAAAAAAGGGCCGCGAAAATCGGCCCTTTTTTATTTAAGATTTTTTTTAAATAAGATTTTCTAATCTATGTGCTAATTTTTTACCAAATCCGAAGTTTTTCACTTTTTTAATGAGCTTTGTTAATTGTGTATGCGCTTCTTTCTTATCAAACATAACTTTGTCTGATTTCATAATGATTTCGAAGTTTTTTACATATTCGCTGAGGAAGAAATTTTCTATTCGTTGTGTTCCTGCAGCTGCAACAAGTGGAACGATAGTCAAGAGGTATGAGTTTGAACGTATTCGCTCAGGAAGTTTATTCATGAGATTTTCTACATTTAAGTTGATACCTTCAGGTAAAATCTTTGAAATAAACGTTGGTTTTGTTGCTTGTAATGCAATGGCGCCTGCTGTTGCTAGGCTTAAACTTTTATTAATACGTGCTTTATTAATGTGCGTTTCCATGCATTGTGCATTAAGTGTAATGAATTGCGTTAAATCAAAATTACCTTTGATTGAGATTTCATTAAAGCGTATGTCTGTTGTTTTACCACTTTCCATAATTGCTTTAGATATTGGAAGGAGGTCGAGAGAAGCTTTTGTGATTGCAGAGCTTGCTCCTTGTATTCCAACATAGAGTGCATCAAGGGCATCGTAATTCCAGGTAGTTGTTTTATTGGCGCCGACATTAATATTCCATTGGCGTGGAATAAATCCACCGAGCCAGCTAAATAAGAAGTTTGAATCAAAGCTTTCTTCTTCAAGTAATGAAATTTTGTCTACATAAATAGGGTCGAGGAGTGTATAAAATGATGTTGGGTTAAAGTAGGTATACCCAGACCATGAAACATCACGAATAAGCATTTCTTTTGCTTGAAGAGAAATGGAGCTTGAAAGTAAAACTATGAGAGCGAGCTTTTTAAATGACACGAGCGTTCTCCTTGGTAATCAAAATTATAAAATTTATTTTAAAGTTTTTCCATTAATGTGTTGAGTTTTTCGCCTGCTTTTTTATGGAATTTAAAGCGGCGAATTTTACGTTCTAATTTTTTAAGCTGTGATTTTACTTGTGTTTTATTGAACGTAATTTTGTCAGAATTAATTAACAATTCATACACATTAACGTGATTATTAATATCTTTTGTTTCAACGTATTGGGTAATGAGGAGTATTGATGATGCAAGTGAAGCAGTAAGCGGTTTTAATGCTTTAAGATTGAATTGTGTATTATTAACGGAGAAATTTTCATTGGTTAGTTTTTGATCACAGAATAATTTGTTATTACTTAGTCCAAACCAACTGAGAATTCCGCCAATTGCCGCAAGGCTCTTTTTAATTCTGCCGCGGTTAATTTTGCCCATTAATGCTTCTGTGTTAATTGTTAACTTTTGGGTAATATCAAATTTATCTTTAATATCAATTTTTTTACGCCAATCGAGAGAGCTTCCTTTGGGGGCAGAGGCGCGTGAAAGAGGAAGGAGGTCTAAACATGATTGAACAATTTCGTTATTTGCCACTTGAATGCCTAAATCGATTGCATCAAATGGATCAAGGCTCCAGATAGTAGTTTTGCCGGTGTTGATGTTGTATTGTGCCGGAATAATTTCATCAAGTAAATAGAAGATATAATTAAGATTTGATGTTGTTTCTTCTTTAAATGTTACCTTGTCTTCATACAGCCTTGGAAGAATTGTATAGATAGAGCTTCTGTTATTATATGTTGAATATACTCGCCAGGAGGTATCTCTAAACAATTGAATTTTTTGATTATTACCTGGAGTAAAATTTACAGAGCCTTTTTTAGGAGAATCAGATTTTACTTGAACTGAAGTTACAGATATTTGCTCTTTATCAATGTTTACTTCAGTATCTTTTTCAGATTTTATCTGAAAATAAACAAGCGTTAAAAGAAGGACGCTTAGGCGTTTGTTTATCATGACGTACCTTTTTTTTAAGGGAGATATATTAAATTATACTGTAATCACGTACTTTATAATGTAAACTGTTATTTTGTTTACTTTTCTTTTTATCCTTTTGTAATTTCTGTGAGTAGTAATCGAATTGCTTCTTGCGTTTTGGGCGAGGGTGGAGCATTTTTTTCAGAATTTCTAATTTGTTGTAATTCTTGAGGGCTGTATTTTTTCTTCTTTTTTTCTTCCATGCAAGAAGTGGAAATGAAACATCCGAGTATTAGAATGATTGCGGTTGATTTGTGTAATGTATTCATATTATTTTTTCTTCTTTTTTTCTTTTCGATTTGGGTTATGTGCCTGTGGCCTTCCTTGGCTTTTGCCAATCATCATATGTTCAAGCTCACGTTTTCTTCGTTCAACAAGTTCATCTTGGTTGAAGTGTGCAGCATTTAAGTGGAAGATGCGGTAAACGATTTCCCATTTGATTTGCTGCATCATTTCTTTGAACATAAAGAATGCTTCACGCTTATATTCATAGAGCGGGTTTTTTTGTGCGTAACCACGATAGCCAATTCCCTCTTTGAGGTGGTCAATATTGAGCATGTGCTGTTTCCATGCTTTATCAACCGTTTCGAGCATGATCCACTTTTCAGCGACTTTAATTTGCGCTTGCTCAAATTTTCCACGATAGTATTCATAATTTTTAAGAAGAAAGTTAATAAGATCTTTTTTGAAGAGCTCGCTGTTTTCAGTGCTAATTCCTGCATCTTTGAATGCCTCCGGACGGATGGCTGTTACATGACTGATGAGGTTGATTGTTTTTTCAATTTGTTCATGTGTTAATTTACGACTTTGACAATGCTGAGCAATAACATCTTGTACAAATCCAATAATTAAATCAGTGATGAGACCTTTTGTGTCGTCACCTTGTTCAAGAATTTGACGACGGTAATCGTAAATCACTGTTCGATGCTGATTCATAACATCGTCATAATCAAGAAGATGCTTTCGGCTTTCGAAATTATGTTTTTCTACTTTTTCTTGAGCATTTTCAATTGCTTTTGAAATAAATTTAGACTCAATTGTCTCATCTTCTTTCATGCCATAACGCTTCATTCTATCTTTCATGTTGTTGCCAAAGATGCGAATTAAGTCATCATCAAGTGAAATATAGAAGCGTGACTCGCCTGGATCGCCTTGACGGCCTGATCGTCCACGTAGTTGATTGTCAATACGGCGACTTTCATGGCGTTCGGTGCCCAGAATATAAAGCCCCCCTGCTTTTTTTGAATCAGGAGTTAATTTTATATCGGTTCCTCGGCCGGCCATATTCGTTGCAATGGTAACGTGTCCAGCTTCGCCTGCATGTTGAATAATTTCTGCTTCACGATCGTGATGTCTCGCGTTAAGAACTTCGTGAGGAATGCCGTTCATTTTTAAAACTTTACTCAGAAATTCAGATGTTTCTACGGCAATAGTACCGATAAGAACAGGTTGTCCTTTTTCGTGACGTTCTTTAATGTCTTTGGCGATTGCTTTATTTTTTCCTTCTTTTCCTAAGAAAATAAGGTCTGCTTTATCGTCACGAATCATATCCATATTTGTTGGAATAGAGATGACGGCAAGTCCATAAATTTTATGAAATTCTTCTGCTTCAGTAAGGGCGGTTCCCGTCATACCTGCAAGTTTTTTATAAAGTCGGAAATAATTTTGCAATGTAATCGATGCAAGTGTTTGACTTTCTTTTTCAATTTTTACCCCTTCTTTTGCTTCAAGGGCTTGGTGTAGTCCGTCGCTGTAGCGTCTTCCGGCTAATACCCGGCCGGTAAATTCATCGACAATTAAAACTTGATCATCGCGGACCATGTAATCAACATCTTTTTTAAAGATTGCGTGTGCTTTCATTGCTTGTGATACATGGTGTAAAATGTCTAAGTGCGAAGGATCGTACAGATTTTTTATATTGAAATAAGATTCGATTTTATCAACGCCTTGCTCCGTGAATTGTACCGAGCGAGCTTTTTCATCAACATCAAAATCTTCGCCTTTGCGAAAATTAATGACCCCTTTGTCAGCTTTTCCGTAAAGTTCACTCTCTTCATTTGTTGGGCCGGAGATAATAAGTGGTGTTCGTGCTTCGTCAATCAGGATGGAGTCAACTTCATCCACGATTGCATAATTAAGATCTCGTTGAACATAATCTTCCAGTTGAAATTTCATGTTGTCGCGAAGATAATCAAAGCCAAATTCATTATTTGTTCCGTAAAGAATATCTGCTTCGTAAACCTTTTTTCGCTCTTCGTCTTCCATGTAATTTTGAAGACATGCAACTTCCATCCCAAGGAAATTGTAGATAGGTGAATTCCATTCCGAGTCACGTTTTGCGAGATAGTCGTTTACGGTGATAAGATGTGCGCCTTTACCGGTAAGCGCATTAAGGTAGAGGGGCATTGCGGCAACAAGTGTTTTACCTTCACCAGTTTTCATTTCAGAGATTTTACCTTGATGAAGAACAACCGCGCCCATCAATTGAACATCGAATGGGCGTAAGCCTAATGTTCTTTTTGATGCTTCTCGAACAACTGCGAATGCTTCAACAAGAAGATCGTCAAGTGTTTCGCCTTTTGCAAGGCGTTCTTTGAACTCTATGGTCTTAGTTGCGAGTTTTTCATCTGAAAGAGCTTCCATTTCAGGTTCAAGTGCATTAATTTTTTTTACGATAGGAAGTAGTTTTTTGAGTTCTCGTTCATTTGCGCTACCAAGAATTTTTTTTAAAAACTTAATCATAAACTCTCCTATAACTCTCTTCTTGCCTGTTTGTAACATTACTGAAAGGCTTATTGATTTCCGTCATTATTGTAAACAAATTATATTCATCTGGCGAGTCTTGCCGCCAGGGTTTCTTCGGTGAGAGCAAAATTGGTGATTACAGAGGGTGCAAAGGCTTTGAGATTGATCAATGTTTTGTGCTGGTAGTTTTATTTGTCGTAAAATAATTTCGTTGCATTTTATAAGATCAAAATAATTTTTTTTGAGTGCTGTGTGTGTCCATGAAGGAAGTTGTTCAATAAACGGTTTATCTACTTCATAACAACAAGGATGGGCGCATGGGCCAAAGAAGACGTTAAGATTTTCAGGATCGGTATTAAATTCCCTGTTCATATGTTCAATAGCATTAAGTAATATTTTATTAACCGTTCCGCGCCATCCTGCATGAATGATTCCCATGGCATGATTTTTCGTATCATGAAGTGCAATTGGCAAACAATCTGCCGTTAAAACTCCAATGTAGATATGAGGAAGATTAGTAATGAGATAATCGCTTTCAATCGTGAGGCAACGTTTGTATGTTTCTAAGTTTTTTTCTGTAACGAAAAGGCCTTTATTTTTATGCACTTGATGCTGAAATATTAAAGGAAATTTATTTTTAAAAATTGTTTTTCCGTTTATATTGGGGGGGGAGATTGATGAGCTTTTGTTTCCGAAAAATAAATTTTTCATTTTTTAACTTTTTTTAAAAAAATAAATTTTCTAGGAAATTATATCTTATCTCAATAAAATGAGAAATAACTAATTAAAATTGAGGAGATTTATGAGATTGTTATGGAATATGCTGAATGGTATTAATAAAAACCTAGCAGTTATGATTCCTTTTTGTATGGGATTGTCATTAGTAACAGGTCATTTTTGTAATGTAGGAATTTTAAAATCATTAATTATACCGTTTACGTTTTTGATGGTGTATCCAATGATGGTGAATTTAGATTTTGCAAAGATTTTTGAACTAGGTGATTTTAAAGCACAATTGTTAGCGCAAGCAATTAACTTTTTAATTATTCCATTTTTTGCATTATGGATAGGTTCACTTTTCTTTGCAGATAATCAGTTTGCAAAGATTGGACTTTTGTTAGCATCGCTTTTGCCAACAAGTGGTATGACCATTTCATGGACTGGCTTTGCGCGAGGAAATGTTGTAGCGGCTGTTAAGATGACCGTATTGGGATTAATTGCCGGCTCCATTGCTACACCATTTTATCTTAAATGGTTGGTATAGAACTCGGACGCTAAGATGCGACAAAACCCAAAAAATTGTATTTGAAGAATCTCTTGTGTAAATAATCGACAAATTCATGAGTTGATCTTTCAATATTCTTAATGAACTTATTGTGAGAAATCTGGCTTCTTCCTGTTTTCCAAACATGTTCTTGTGGATTAAGGTCTGGAGCATATGGTGGGAAATTTATTAAATGGAATCTATATTTAGTTTCGCGCAAAAACATTTTAAATTCTTTTGATTTATGCCAATTCGCATTGTCCCACAAAATAACAATTTTCGATTTTTATAGAGTTCACCTATTTTCTTTACGGACTTTATGGTTTCTTTTGTGTTTGCCCCTTGAAATGAAAAAGCGTGCTCTTTACCGGTTTGAACATTTAGAAAGCCATATATACATTTACGTTTTCTTGTAACAGATATATCAACTTTTGGGTACTTCCCAATTGGAAGCCAAATTTTTTGGAAGGTCGTTTGTGTTAAAAACATCATTTCATCTTCAACTAAAACAACTGTATTTGGCTTATTCAGTAAAGTCTTAAGCTCTTTTTTTGTATCTTTGCACCATTCATCCACCCTTTTTTGGTCTCTTGGTTGATACTTGCTTCCTGGCTTGTGAAAGGTAAATTTGGCTTCTTTGAATAAAAGGTAAATAGGTTTGCGTGACCTGTATTTAACGCCATATTGTTCATAAATTACATGTCCTAAAATAGCTGTATCCCAAAACTCAGTCTTGTAGCCATAATCTTGCGGCGTACTTTCATAAAGCATTTTTACGACAAACTTGATCTGATTTTTTGTTAAGAGTTTTTTTGGGTCTTTTTTGGAAACCTCTATTCCCTGAAGACCGTTTTTAAGATACTTTTTTTCGAGCTTGTAAGCATGTTGCCTACTATACCCTGTTAACCGCTCTAATAATTCTATCGCAAGACTTTCATTGAGCATAAGAATTGCTAATGCACGATGAACCTCTTTTGGCGA
>CAYUHH010000025.1:0-9017 GCA_964444435.1 uncultured Pseudomonadota bacterium
TCTTTATTATTTACTCTTTTTACCATGGTTAAGAATGGCAGTCTTGCCTTCTGTAAAGATGGCGTTGAGGTGTGTAGTGAAATGTTAGAAACATTTAGGGGTGCAACTGATTTTGGACCGCCATATGATCATTGAGGGTTTGTAAGTTCATAAATATAAACCGGGGTATGATTGCTCCATGTCATGGGAATGATGGTAGATTCTTTAAATGTAAAAGCATTTTCGTTGGAGAGTTTTCTCAAAGAAGCGATTTTAAGTCCTTTTTTTAATTTTGAAAGTTTGTTTGTTATTTTTTGCATGAGATCATCAGAAAAGCAGAGTGAAGCAATATAAATTGCGGTAGCATCATTAATTTTAGCTTCAAGCAAATCAGTTTCTTTGAAGTCTAGTCGTCTGTTTCGTTTTATTTTTTTATCTTTTTTTAGTTGTTTTTTTATTTCTTGGGCTTGATTGATACGTGAATGTGAAAGTTCGATTCCGCAACTTTTTTTTATAGGTGTTTCAAGATAAACTTGGATAACCATTTTTCCGGTGCCGCATCCTAAATCATAAAAACAATCCTTTTTTGAAAGATTAAATTTTTTAATAAGTTCTTCAGTTCCGTCGCAGGTTATTTCGCCGTATGTTGGTTCTCCGCCGGCGTTTTTAATTGTTTTATCTTCCTCTGGGGGAATTGAAAAGCCAGAGATGTTTTGATAAAGATCTTCAATGAACTTTCTATTGTTTATAGAAAACGAAAGCGAATAAAAAAGTAGGGTGGCAACTATATAATATTTTTTCATAATAAAGTTCCTTTTCTAGAGAAGGCTTCTCTTGACGCACTCTTTGGCCATGTTAAACTATCTCCATAAATCTAGGTTTTTTTAGTAAAAAAATAAAGGGAAATTATTATGTTATCAAATAAACAGCGGCTTCTTGTTTGTCTTTTGAGTGTTTCTACGCTTGCTTTGGGTGTTGATGCGGTAGCAGCTAAGAAAGATGCATCAAACGTAGCGAAAAAATCTGCTTCTCAACAAATTCAAAAAAAGGATTCTGAAGTACCCAAGCCTTTTATCGTTGTTGTGGATGTACAAGATGTAATTAATAAAACTCAAGTAGATAAGCTATTTGTTGAGGCATTATTAGCAAAACAACAAGATTTTCAAAAAGAATTGAAAGCAAAAGGGGAAGAAATTCAAAAGAAAGAGAAAAATTTGAAAGCAAAAGCGTCCGCTCTTTCTGCAGATGCCCTCAAAAAATTATATGAAGAATTAGATGATTTACGTGTTCAAGCAAATCGCTTAGCAGAACGTCGCCAAAAAGAATTGCAACAAGAAGAAATGAATACGCGTATGAAGGTATTTCAAACAATTCAAGAGTATGCAAAACAATTGAAAGAAAAGATTGGTGTAAAGATCGTTGTCGAAAGAAATAGCATTTTGACATTTGATGATTCAGTTGATGTAACAAGTGAATTAGTTGCAATTATTAAAGATGATCTTGCTAAAAAAGAAGCTGCAGCTAAGAAAAAAACCGACGTAGCTAAAAGGGCTTCAGAGGCACCTGCAAAAACTTCAAAATTAGCAGCTGTAGCTGAAGCCAAATAAGACTAAAATTTATTATTTTATGAATGGCTCACTTTTTTGTGGGCCATTTTTTTGTCTTGATTTTTATTTTTGAACTTTTTGAATTTAAAGTTTTATGTAAGTGTGTGTCTTTTAGTGCTTTGTTATCCCTGGTATACTAAGTGATAACTTTAAAATTTAGGGGTGCATGAATAAGATTCGTAAATTATCCCACGATGAAATAAGGAAGATTGCTGCAGGTGAAGTGGTTGAACGGCCTGCAAATCTCGTCAAGGAATTAGTTGAAAATTCTCTGGATGCAGGAGCGTCTGAAGTTTCCATTTATATTGAAGAGGGTGGGAAAAAACTTGTTCGTGTCATCGACAATGGGTTTGGCATGAGTTTTGATGATGTTAAAGCGTCATTTGAACAACATGCAACGAGCAAGATTGTGCATGTTGATGATTTACAGACGTTGCATACGTTTGGTTTTCGTGGAGAGGCCCTTTCAAGTATCGCTTCTATAAGTAAGGTTATTATTACGACGAAGGAAGTTAATGCTGAAAGTGGTATTAACTTACATCTTTCGTATGGGGCGGTTGAAAAAGAGGTTGAAGTTGCAACTGCTGATGGTACTGATATTACGATTTATGAGATTTTTTCAAATATACCGGCTCGTAAAAAATTTTTAAAAGCAACCGATACCGAATGGCGTCAGATTATTTTGCTCTTTCAATCATTTGTTTTAGCTCATCATGCGATTCATTTTAAATTGTTTCATGATGGACGGTTGGTTCATAATTGCCCGTCTGTTGCAGATCGTAAGTTGCGTGTATTGCAGTTATGGGATCAACGAATTGTTGATCGACTTATTACGTTAGATTTTTCAGATTCTGTTATTGGATTTTCATGTTGCGGATATATTTCTGATCATCAGTATGCACGGTATAATACGGCACAAGTTTTCTTATTTGTGAATGGGCGTTGGATTAAAAATCAAAAGCTTATAAAGGCGTTGTTGCGTGGTTATCAAAACGTGCATCAGCATGGTCGTTATCCTGCGGCGTTTTTATTTATCGAAACTGATGCAGCGTTAATTGATGTAAATATTCATCCGCGTAAAGAGGAAGTTCAATTTGTTCATGCTCATAAAATTGAACAGTTGTTACAGCGTGCTGTTTCAAAAAAGTTAGATGAAAATGTTTCGGTGCAACTGCGCAGTGAATCTCATGTGTCATCTCAAGTGTCTTCATTTTTTTCTTCGCCATCTGAATTTTTTGCTTCAGGAACGACTTCTTCATCGGTTGCTCCTCGTTTTCCTTTTGATATAAGAACAAATGTTTCATCACAAAAATCCTATTCTCCTTCTTCAGTAATTTCTTCGGCTCCTGTGCCCACACAAGAAGGTTACAGAGAAGAGCAGATAGCCGTTGAGACTCCTTTGTATCGTTTAGTTGGGCAGGTTCATCGAACGTATATTATTTTAGAGAAGGATGATGGATTAGTTGTTATTGATCAACATGCAGCGCATGAACGAATTTTATACGAAGAGTTTCGAAAACGTTTTGAACAGGTTGAGACGATTAAGTTGATGTTTCCGTATACCGTACTTGTTGATGAGGAAGAACTTTCTCTTTTAAAAGAATACGAAAAAATGTTGGTTCAGTACGGGATTGTTGGTGATCAAATGGGTGTTGACCGATTTGTAGTTAAAGCTGTTCCTGTTTATTTAAAGAACACAAATTTAGGGGAGCTGGTAAAAGAAGTTATTACCATTATTCGTGAAAATGAGACGTTAGATGAAGAACTTTTTGGTAAAAAGGTTCGTGAACGCATTCATGCGCAAATGGCATGTAAGGCCGCTGTAAAGGCGGGTGATGAGTTGTCGTTTGAAAAAATGCACGAAATAGTTTCTCGTTTAGAAAAAACTGAAAATCGGCTGACGTGTCCCCATGGGCGACCAACGATTTGGTTTTTGAGCTTATCTGATATTGAAAAACGATTTAGACGCGACTATATCAAATAACAAACAACAAGCTTTCAGCTTGACCGACCAGCAACCGTGCTGGACCCGGCAAACATTCTGTTTGATCGGGTGACACAATATTTTTGCTACAGCAAAAATATTAAGAACCTTTCATGCGCTTACAAATTAAATCTTTTATTCAATAACGATTAGCGCATGAAGTCAAACATTTGCTTTATCGGGAGTTTTCTGTGCTTTGCAAAGGTATACAGCTACCTTTGGATGGTTATTTAAGATGAGCGACTGAGGGATTCAGTTTTTTTTAATTATCTAAATTTAATTATTTAGCTTGCTCATTTTGAGTGCTTTTGAGAGATAAATTTTAATTAACCAATTGGGTCTCTGCCCGGTTAAGCTGGAAGCTTATCATCGGTGACATTTGATGTTGAGTGCCCATTCTTGAATAAGAATCCAAACGGGTGGAAGGTTTTGGAGGCGCAATCCGTAGTTAATGAGAAGTAATGCTCCAATGATGCCGATAATATGAATAAGAAATTTTCCTGCAAACAGAATAAACAGAATGCTTCCAAGAATTGTGAAAAAAAGGCCTTTATTTTTTTTGATCATAATCCTAGCTTTTTGATTTAGTCTAAAGATTTTTTTGAATGACGTAAATGTTGGTTTTTATAATTTTTGAAAAATATTGTGATGTTTTAAATGAAAAACTGATGTGATTTAAGCTGTTTTTTTGATATTTCTAGATTTTTTTTGATTAATCTATTAAGGTATTCTTATCGAGTAATTATGTAATTTAAAGGAGCTTATTACATGGCATATAATGTTAAATCTAAAAAAAGTGGGAAAACCTATTATTTGCACTCAAAAGATGTAAAACTTGCTGGTGGTCGCAACCAGCTCATTTTTTATTTTGCAGGCGATATTCGTGAAGGTTCAATTGATGAATTACCTGAAGGTTACGAAGTAATGGAAAACCAGCGCACTGGTTTGCCAATGTTACGTAAAAAGAGATAAAAAAGTTCTTTTTACTTGAGTTGAGGGCCTTATGGCCCTCGTGGTTTTGAAGCAGAGGAGTATTTAATGAAGTTTAATGTTAACAAATTTTCATGTGCTGCATCAGTAGCAATGTTAGTTATGTATGTTGCGTGTGCAATTTACACTTACGTATTTCCTACCAGTTCTCTTAATTTATCAGCTTCGTATCTTTTAATGTCTAACTTAAGTATTTTTGCGCCATATCTTCAGGTTTCATTAGTAAATGTTATTTCTGGTTTGCTACAAACCTTTGTCTTTACCTATGTAACAGCATTTATTTTTGCATGGCTTTACAATAAAATGGGTAAATAAAAAAAATTATAAAGGGATCAGCAAATCTGGTCTCTTTCTTCTGGTGAAATCTCTATAACCGTTAAATTATTACCACATCCGCAGATGGTCATTTCATTTTTTGCATCTTGATATCCAACTGATGATAAATAAGGGCACGTGCCTGCAAAAAGCGTTTCTGGAACGTCGAGGGTTCCTTCTTTTTTTATGAGTTTTACATCAGTCATGATTTTGTGAATAGGCCGTTCATAATATGCAACTGCATATTCACTATCTTTGTCGACAAACCAGTATTCGTATGCGGTTATTTTTCCTAGCCAATTTTTTTTGATTCGTGTGTGGATTATTTTTTTTTCACGATTTGATTTTATCTGAAGCGCGAAAATCGAGCAGCTCCAAAAGATCGCAATAATTTTAAAAAGATGTTTCATAAGAAAACCTCCCATTTTGAAGTTTTTACACTTCTAAATATATTACAAGTAGACTAAGATCATCAACAGTTAGTAGAAGGTAAGATCGACAACGCTCTCTTTTCTGTTACAATAAATTATATTTTATTTTTTATTAATTTAAAGGTTTTATAATGCGTTCATTTAAACGAATTCTTTTGCTTGTCGGATTGTTGGTTGGTGTTGGAGTTATTACTTATTATAGTTCATATGTTCAGCAAAAAAAAGTCCGACATCAAGCCCTTGAGAAGACAATCTTTTCCTTTTTAGGTGCTCCTGGTTGTGGTAAAGGAACGTTAGCTGAACAATGCGTAAAAGAGCTAGATTTTAAAGTAGTTTCAACCGGAAACTTGTGTCGTCAAGAGATTGCACAAGGAACCAAAAAAGGAAAAATGATCGCCGAAGACATTCGTTCGGCCCGTTTAGTTTCAGATGAGGTTGTTTCTGAAATGTTAGAATCGTGGTTAAAACAACAAACGGGTACCCAGCCTATTATTTTTGATGGCTATCCTCGTACAAAAGAGCAGGCTAAAATTTTAGCAGATTTATTAAAAATAAAGTTTCCTCATTATCGCTTCCGCGTAATTTCATTAGAAGTTGATGATCTTGAAATGATTGTGCAACGGATGGCGGGACGTTTAGTTTGTGAGAATAAAGCGTGTCAATCAACAACACATGTGTCGCTTCTTAAAGATACAAATAAATTAGTATGTGAAAAATGCGGCGGTAAATTAATTCGTCGTGAAGATGATAAAGAAGAGATTGTACGTAAACGTATTATTGACTTTGTAAAAAATAATAATAAAATTATCGCATTTTACAGAGAAGTTGGTATTCCTGTTGAAGTGATTAATGTTTCAAATTCCACCTCTCAAAAAACGTTAGCAGTGTTTAAAAACATGATCGTTTAATAAATTATTATTGAGAGCTTTGTCTCGATGAATTGCATCGAATGATAACGCAGCTAAAAGTGAAATATTTATTGGTTTTTTAATTTCGTTTACCGGTAAAATTTCATGTCATTATATCCGGAAAAGCATATCCTTTGATCAGTTGTTTTTTTGGTGGCTCGGTTCCATTTGCGGCAGGTCCGTGTTCAAAGCCAGGTATTCTTGCTGCAAAGTTGACAACACAAGTTTTGAGATTGAAAGAGAAGCTGATTTGGAAAGAATTGACAAAGTCATCAGTATTTTATAGTACGTCAATGGGCCTTGGAAATGCACTGTTTTTTTATTTAGATCCGTTAGGATTGTCGCCTGTTGTTAAATACACTTTGATTGCAATGGCTCAATTTTATTTACAGTTTGGTTTTTATGAGAAACAGTTAAAAACGGAACAAAAAAAAGCGTGTCTTGAAAGAGTTGAATATGAAGAAGGTGTCGATTTTTTTGACTTGAAAAAAAAGAAGAAGAATAAAAAAGCTAAAAAAGGTGAAGAAGTAATGGTTGCTTCTGATGTAGTCTAAAAATCAAATAATTTTTTTTAAGAAGGGCACATGTTGTCCTTCTTTTTTTTTGTCTTTTTGGAGTAACATAAAGAGAAAAAGGTTTTGCAATGGAAGATGTACGAATTAAAGATGGAATTGTGATTCCAAAAGAAGAGTTAGAAATAACGGCAAGTCGTGCCGGGGGGCCAGGTGGTCAACATGTTAATAAAAGTAATACGCGTATTACGGTGCGCTGGAATGTTCGTAATACGTACGCTTTAACAGAGATGCAAAAGCAACGAGTTGAAGATAAGTTTGCGTCAGTGATTACAGACGATGGTGATATTATAATTCATAGCGCTTCTTCACGTAGTCAATTGCAAAATAAAGAAGATGCTTTAAAACGTCTTGCTGATAAAGTGCGCAAAGCTTTGTATGTTCCTAAAAAAAGAATGAAAACACGTGTGTCAAAAGCAAAAAAGGAAGTTCGATTGCAAGCAAAGGCACATCGTAGCCAAGTGAAAAAAATGCGAGGGAATGTACGGGGAGAATAATTTGGTTGCTTTATAAAGGATTGCGTTCATTATAAAACATTGTGTTCACGTTATTTTTTTTATTAAGGTTTTATTGAATTATAGAGGGGGATTTTATGAAACAGATATTTTGTGTTGGTGTATTGTTGTGTGGTTTAGGTTGCGGTGCTATGCACAATCAAGGGACCCAAACCGCTTCAGTTGTAGATCTTGAATCGGGTATTTGTCAGCCAGAAATTCCACATAGCGTCTCTCAGGATCTTGGATTAACGAGAGACGACATTGAAAAATTACGCTTAGAGGCGCAGCGCCGTTGGACGCGTAAAAAAGCATTGACCGCGCTTACTCTAATGGGAACGGGGGCGAGTATTGTAACGATGCTTTTTGTTAAATTCTATGAGGCTTAATTAATTTGAGTTAAGAAATCATCATAAGTTTTTTCAGAAAATTCCTTTTTTTTTTAATTTCTGAATATGATATGAGGAAGTATATTAAAAAGGGAAAAAGATGATACAGGAAGCTTGGAATTTTTTGTTAAATGCAGTTGGGTATGATGCGACGTGGGTTATTAAGCTTTCTCATATGCTTGTTCGGGCTGTTATAATCTATTTATTTGGGGTTTCATTAGCGCGATTTAATAAGAAGTTGCTGGGATTGCGGACGCCATTTAATTTTATATTGTTTGTGATGATTGGGTCTGTCTCAGCGAATGCGATTGCTGTACGTGCATTTTTTTTACCTACATTGTGCACACTTTTATTTTTAACAATGCTTAATGGTCTTATTACAACGCTTGCATTTTATTTTCCGGCTGTTGAACGTTTGGTAAAAGGGAGCGAAACGGTTGTTGTAAAGGATGGTCGCATTCGATGGGAAGCGATGGCTAAGGACCTTGTTACAAAGCGTGAGTTGATGAATGAGCTTCGCGCAAAACTTAATACCAACGATATTAAAGAAGTTAAATCCGCAACGCTTGCAAGTGACGGTTCAATTAGCTTTGTGCGTAAGTAAATGTTTTTATTCGCTATCATAAAAATGTAGATTTTTTTGTCATGGAGACAGTGAGTTAACCTATATTATTGAAGAGTAGATATTCAATTTCGTAAATTGCCTAGATTGTAAATTGGGATTACCAGTTAACTCTTTGTTGCCATGGACTATAGAAGTTTTGAGGTGCTTGATATCTTAATGCTCTTGTTCTTCTTTCTTCATGGCACCGGTTTTTGTTTCAAGGTGCCTATTGATGTTTTCTTGCAGGTTGTTCAGTCTATCTAAGAATGGCGTTAGTTTGCGTTGGCGCCGTTCTCTTATTCTTGCTGCATCACTTTGCCCTAATCGTGCGAAGGGAGATTCCATAATGGCTGGTGTTGTTAATCTCATAGATCTTCTAGGCGCTGAGAACGTTGTTGGCTTTGCCTTTTTTCATATAAAGGTACTTCTGGTTGTGATTTGAAAAAATCATCTTCAAATTTATCTTTCGACATAAAACGTTTTTCTAAATCTTCTCGTCTTTTTCTAAAAAAACTTTCCCCCCTAATTTCCCAGATTTTAACCGAAGTTATTTTGTCTTGATTAAGTGGATCGGTAAATCTTCCATGCTTAACCCAAGATAGAATTGTCGACAATTTAAATAAATGTTTATATTGACTCGCAGATTCTATTTTAATCCAAAAAGCTTTGTTCTTTTTTCTAATGCTTCATATATTAGACCTTCTGCGTAATTAAATTAACAAAAAAGCATACGGTTTCCCAATA
>CAYUHH010000026.1:0-8883 GCA_964444435.1 uncultured Pseudomonadota bacterium
AACCGTTAAATTGCACGGTCGTTGAGAGTGGTGGCAGCATTTTAATGGTATCACAATTTACTTTGTATGCCGATTGCCGTAAAGGTAATCGGCCTTCGTTTAGTCAGTCGATGCCTTCTGCTGAAGCTGAACGGGTGTATCAACGTTTTATTGCAAGGCTTGAGGCGATTTCTTCTGTTAAAATTCAAGCGGGAATATTTGGTGCAAGCATGCAGGTATCTTTAATTAATGATGGACCCGTGACTCTTATTCTTGATGCGTGATGCAAGTTTGTTTTGCGAATCTTTTATTTTTTCATTATACTTAAAGTGGAATTTTCTTTTGTTTAAAGCTATTTTTGGAGTTTTTATGAAAATTATGAGCAAGGTAAGCTTTTTGTTTTTGCTGCTTACACCTCGTTTATTGATACCTGCAAATGGGGGTGCTTGGGATCCGAGCATGATGATGGGGATGGCAGCGATGCAAAATTCCCGTGAACTTGCGGAGTTGCCATTTAAAGACTCTGCGGTTGTTGGTTTGAAATTGGGCGCTATTAATTGTATTTCTGATGCTACTAAAAACGTGGTAACGCGTGCGCTTGGTTCATCTATTGATCAAGGTCATGGTGTTCTTCGCTCTTGGTATAAAACATTTATGAAAAAATTGCATGGGGCACAAGGCTGTGATGTTGGTGAACTGTTTGGATGGAAATGGGTCCTTGATCGAAGCATCAATACTCATATTAGCAATGTTGCAAAGGGAGCGCGCGTTGTTCGGGCGCATGTTCTTGATCAAGAGAAAAGTGAAAATGGCCAGAAAGAAAGGCCGTATGGCGTAACAGCTCTTAAAGACGACATTTTATACATTATGCATGAGTTGCAAGAGCGTGTGAAGCATTACGATGCTGCCTCTGTAAAGACGCCGCGTACTGTTATGAATAAGGTTTTGGATGGTGCAGCTGTTATGGGGTTGGGATATCTTGGGTTGAATTTGATGTGGTCTCCGATGAGTAAGGAGGAGGTCCAAGATCGGGCTGCGTTAAGTTTGAATCGGTGTATTAAGTTGGAAAAAGAGAAGGTTGGTGAAGCTCTGAAGGCAGCACAATTTGAATTTGCAATAAGAGAGGAAAGCCGGCCTTTTGGGTCAGGGCTTGGAGCGTTTGATGCATCCTTATGGGATAGCCAAATTGCGGTTGAGAAGGAAAAGGCTGAATATTGTCACCGTATTCTTGATCAGTATGCTGTTGTTACAAACCGTGATCAAGCGTTTAAGTGGGGATCTCGTGGTGCAATTGTTTTGTTTTCATTATGGCGTGTTGCATGTTGGTTTAAATCTGAAGAGGCTCGTGTATTAGCGGATTCTCTTTCTGATATTAATCGAACTATGATTGTTCATTTGATGAAAACGTTGATTAATTATCTTGAGCGTCTTGCTGCATTGTGTGATGAAATTAAAGAAGAGAGTGATATTGCGCGATCAAAAGATGATTTTGAATTTATCAGCAAAAACTGTGGTGAAACGTTTGCGCATGTTGCGCGTATTCTTGATCCAGAAGAAGCAAATAAGTGGCAACGATGGGGTAAGCCTGGACAAGCAGCTGGTAACTTTGGTCAAGGTGGTTCAAGTGGTTTAGGTGGGGGATTACCTCGATATTAAACTTATGAGGTTTTGATTATGAAAAAGCTCGGGTTGTTATTTTTGGTAGTAAATAGTTGTTGTGCGTTTGAATTTAAATCATTGCGTGATGACGCAATAAGAGAAGCTTCTTTTAAAGTCGCACAAGAGTTGGAGCAGTTACATTATAAGCGTCGTGTTGCAAAGTATGTAATTGGCCTTGGCTTGGTGGGTTGTGCTGCTGGTGTTGCATATAAATGGAGCAGGGAAGAGCCTGTAAAGGTAGGTAGTTTTTCTCCTGACGTTTTGGCCGCGACGCAAAGTATGGGTACTCAGGATGAGATGTCTCATGGCTTTTTATCTAAGTGTGGAAATTGGGTCAAGTCAAGTTGTGCGAATTTTCTGCAACAAGCGCCATCGGGTTTAGGATTTGCATTTTTTAGTTCAGGTGCAACCGTTTATGCGTATCGTATGTGGCAAGTTTTGGATAATTTTTTTAGACCTTTGAATTTAGATTGGCTTTTAACTGATCGCTTACATTTTTATAAAAAAATTGCGCAATTAAAATATACGGCAGCGGTATTGGATCCACATTCTTCAGATTTTTCTATTTTTAAAGATGTAACGATTAATTGGAGCGATCAGTTGGTTTCTGTGTTTTCGCATGGGGAGCGCCAGCATTTAGCAACGTTTGATGACTTGGTGAAATTGAAGTTGGTGGCTGATCGTAGATTGACGCTTGATAAAGATGGGCTTTCTTCTTATGAGCTGTTGTTTGTGCAGCAGTGGAATAATCTGGTCGATGACATTTCTTGTTTTCTTGGGTTCATTGAGGTGCGATTGCAAGGAGCCGCTGGGATGGATCCCTTTGAAAATAATCAACTTTTAATTTGTAGAGAGGACATGGTTCGCGCAACGAAAAAGCTTGCGCAAGATTTGCCTATGTTGATTGCACGTGATGCAGCGCATATAACAAGTGGTTTATTGACAGCGATATATGAGTATGCAAATAGCATGCAGCATCTTTGTTCTATTCTGGATAATAACGAAATTGTAGGTTGATGATGTTGAGGCGTTGGTACATCTATGCCTCGTTGTGTTTGGCAAGTATTTCGACAGGATTTTGCGGTGTGTCTCAGCACGAATTCTTGAGAAATGTTGTGCGATGTTATTGTACAGCGGATTGGATTTGTAAAGATTTTGCAGAAATGCATTTGGCTGATTTTGTTGTGAGTTGGCAGTATTTGATGTCGATAATTTCTAATGAAAGTCGTTCTTGGTTTTATGCGCATGATTCAATTGAGCAGTATGAAAAGCGAAAGAAAGAACATCTCAGCAATTTTGATCGGTATGATCGTGAAAGTTTGGATGCTGAGTGGTTGCATGAGTGCGAGCAGTATCATAAATTTTTGACAACGCATTACCTTGACTCTCGTCGTGGTGTAATTGTTGAAAAGATTCAAAAACAACATAAAGCACCTTTACGGCTAAAGACACATTATGTGTTGCTTCAAGATGTGCTTGTTCAAATGGCTCCTCAGGCGCACTTTGCGTTTTATCGGTTCTTTTTTGAGCAGCTATCCAATGTGATGTTGAAAAAGTTGAATTATGTATATTTTGAAGAAGATATGTCTTTTGAGCATGTTATGGAGTTGCTCAAGCATAAACAGTTGCTGGCGCAGATTTATCGAATATCTTTACATAAAACGAAGCAAGCTGGGGCAGCTTATGCGCATAAGATGGCGTATCATTATGATCGTATTGAGTCGGTTCTGGACATGGTGGTTTCTGAGTTATTAAAAAGAATTGGATTAGATTAAAATGATGAAATGCCGCTTGCTTGTATGGTTTGGAATTTTTCTTTTGAGTGGTAAAGATAAAGAAATTTTAAAGTTTTCTAAAAGTTTTATTGATGGGTATTGCTTTCATCCTGAAGGACGTTTTTCACGAGAGTATCATCCATATTTGTTGAAAAAGACAAAAGAATCATTGACGACACTTGAAGAATATTTGCAGGGGCGTAGTTTTTCATTAGCTGAACGCGTGCTTATTATGGGTTATGAGCAAAATGCGGTTCCTTCATATTTTAATTGTTTATCACGTAAGCAAATTGAAGATGAGGCGGTTACGAAGACTGAAAGTGGTTGGGAATTTGCACCCGGAAACGTTTTTGGCTTTTTAACAGGATATCTTTTTAAAGATGCTGGTATTGTTAGACAAGATTTGGTTGAGCATATTGCAAAAGATTCGGTGGAAATTTTTAACGAAGGAACAGAGATCCTACAGAAACATGCTTTTGGAAAATGGTATGAAACTATTTTGGGATATCAAGCAAGTGTTCAAAAGTGGATTGAAAATTCTGATTGTAAAAAGATTTTTAACTGCCTTGTTAATTTTTGGAAATCTATCTATGAAGCGGAAAGCGCCAACGTTCAAGGCAGTCGTTTTGCGACACAAGATATTTTGTTTTCATTTTATTATGTCAAGCATGTGATGAGTAGTGTCATTCCCATTAGTAAGTTATTTGTTGGTCCAGATATTAGTTATCCAATTGAGGTTACTCCACAGCAATCGATTGAGGTGACGCGCAATGCGCAATCATTCGTTGCTCGATTTGTTGAATGTCTTAAGCCGGTAAAGAAACAAAAGACGGTGTATGTTTTTTGGAGTTTTGTGGATGGTGTTGGAAAGAGTACGTTACTTGGAAATATTTGTAATTGGTTATTACATAAAGATGATTTCAAAAAATATTCGCATGTAAGTAATGCGTCTTCTCAACGTGCGACATTTTATGACGTAAACAGTGATGTGATGATTGCTGATTTGCCTGCGCAGATAAGTCATTATAGTGCAAAGCCTGATGGGCATGTGTATATTGATCTTGGTTTTTCGACCGACTTGCTTTCTGAAGAGGTATCAGAAATAAAAGAATATGTTGTTGCTCATTATCAAGAGATTATTTCTGATTATGAAAATCGTTTGAATGCGATAACAAGCGAGAGTGATGTTAATTTACCCGAAGACGTTGTTGTTAAGAACAGCAAGATGCTTGACATTCACTCGGCGTGGCGACCCTTTATGCATAAAAAGCATCATTATGTAGTTAATGCGTATGATCCTCGTCAAATACGTATTATGACCTCTTTTGAAAATGTTCATTCTCAAGGGTTAAAAATTAAAGAACCTGAACTTATGATTTTTGACAAGGGTTTATCAATTCCTATGAGTTATGATTACTTTATGAAAGATTTGGCTGATCAGCTTGAGAAAGCGGGGGTTAAACAAGTTGTGTTCGTTGATTTCTTAAGTATGTATCCGCGAACATGTCGTGAAACGATTAGGATTAATTATTTGCTTCAGCAGTTAAAAGATTTTTATAAAGATGAATATGTTATTGAAAAAAGTTCGTATCGCTCGTTTGCCCATTATCATGAATTATACCCGCTTTTTTATGATTATAAAGATGACTTTGAACGGAGTTTGTTTTTAGAAACTTTATTGCGATGGGTTATTCATGACACAATTGTGCAAGCATCAAAAGAAGATTTATCGGCATTAACAACCCATGAGGTTCATGAGCGACTTGGTAAAAAGGTAAAGGATTTGTACGTATCACATAAGGATGAAGTTGATGAAATTTTATGTGAAGTACGCAGGCGTATTGAACAAGAAGAACCAGCAATTAAACATTATCAATTAAGCAAGTTTTATGAGGCGGTTTCTCATTTTTCAGTTAATCGATTTGCAGAGTTAAGTGAAATGGTACGGTCACTTGTTGTTCAGTTTCATACCGATGATGCGGTGCGTGAGTTATGGACGCAATTGGGTGAAGAGGTAAAAGAGTTTTCTGAAGATGGTCGATTTGTCATTCTTGAAAATGATATAAAGTTGGAAATTGTTCAACCTCTTCGTGGATATGATGTTGATCGCTCTCTTGTTGAGAGCCTTGCCAATGAGGCTCGTCGTACATGGTATAGTCATTTGATTGGGCTTATTGTTCCTGAATTGAGTGAGTCATTTAAGGTAGCATTTTTGGTTAAAAAATTTGCTGGTCAATGGATGATTGTGCGATATCGCCACCCAGATGTTGGAGAAGAGCCGCCGACATTGTTAGAGGAAGTTCGTCAGTTTGGAATTTCTGCAAAGCAAGCAGAGGATCCATCATATGCCCGTTCATGGGTGACACAGCTTAAACGTACCACGTATCAAGATCGATATAAGGATGAAGCTTCTCTTTTATTTGTCCCGTTGAGTGACTTAATTGAATATCTTGATCTTAATAAGTTATGGGCGCAGTGGGCGTTAGAGCCTCGAGATATGCGTTTGCCCAAACCTGCAACAATTTCATATGAAGCAACACGGGGGGTGATTCACGCATTAGCAACATTGCATATGAATTTAAAAAGTCCTGAAGACGAGATTATGCTTCGATATGGTAATCAAGATGATTTTGTATCAGCGTTACGTATTTTTGAAAATTTAATGTTTCCAAAATATATGAATTTAACGACTAAGGGTGAACTTTTCCCTGATTATTGGTTAATTGAACCGTTGGTTGGCGAATTCAAAAAAGAAAATTAAACAATAACAATCCTAATTTGTAGTAATGGGAATATGAGTATTGAGAAATTAACGCCATTAATGCAGCAGTATTTTGAGCTCAAGGAACAGTATCCAGGAGCATTGTTATTTTTTCAGGTAGGTGATTTTTTTGAGCTATTTTTTGAGCATGCAAAAGAAGCCGCATCTGTTTTAGGTATCGCATTGACTAAAAGAGGGACGTATAGAGGGAAGCCTATTCCACTATGCGGTGTTCCTCTTCATGTATTAGATCATCATTTAGTTAAATTAGTGAAAGCTGGCTATCATGTTGCAATTTGTGAGCAGCTTGAAGAAGCGCGGCCAGGGACGGTTGTAAAGCGGGGCGTGACAAAGGTTTTAACCCCTGGAACATTAACTGATGAAAAACTTTTAGATGAAAAACGTTCGTCTTATTTGTGTACCTTTTTTGTTACTCCTGATGCACTTGTGTTAATTTTTGGTGAATTATTGACGGGGCAGTTAGGTGCAACGCTCGTTCGAGCAGATGATTATAGGACGGTTGAAGCACAGTTGCATCGTTATATGCCTGATGAAATTGTTCTTGATGGAACGGTAAGTACTAAGAAATGGCATGCACTATTAAAGCAATCTGGGTTTGTTTTAAGTGATCCGGTAAAAGGATTTGTTGATGATTTTTCAACATGGGTTTCATCGTTTAAAAAGGAAGCCCAAGATCGTTTAAAAAAATCTGAATCATTGGTAGCGGCGTTTGAAGTTTTTTACATGTATTTAAAGAAAAACCAAGAAGGTGCTTTGGTTCAATTTAAAAATATTAATTTATATCGTGCAGATGATTTTTTGATGATCGATGCCGCAACTCAACGTAATTTAGAATTAATGAGAAATAATCAAGACGGTTCGACACAGCATACATTGTTTCAGGTGCTTGACCGGGCATTAACCGCTATGGGTTCACGTCTCATTAAAAAATGGATCGTAAGTCCTTTAATTAATAAGGCCCAAATTGAACATCGTTTTGATGCGGTTGAAGCACTTGTTGCTGATATTCCTTCGACGCAGATGCTTGCTGATATATTACGGGATATAGGAGATTTGGAGCGGGTTGTTGGTCGCATTGCTTTGAGTCGTGCTCATTTACATGATTATCTTCATTTAGAGCATGTATTAGGGTATGTTCCAAAAGTAGTTTTGCTTCTCAAAAATTTTAAAAAGAGTGCGTTGTTGCTGCGTATTGTTGAAGCGATTCATCAGTTTGATCGTCTTTATGAATTATTATCAACATCCTTAAATGATGATCGTTCAAAAAGTTGGATCATTAAAAATGGATTTGATACCCAGCTTGATGGACTGCGAGAGTTGTTAGCTCATGCTCATGATAAAATTGTTGCGATGGAACGTGCTGAACAGGAGCGTTCTGGTATTAATTCACTAAAAATTCGTTTTAATCATGTGCAGGGTTATTACATTGAGGTGACAAAGGCTAATTTGCATTTGGTTCCTGATGAATATAAACGTCAACAAACCTTGGTAAATAAAGAGCGTTTTACTACTCCTGAATTGGCAGAACTTGAACATCAGTTAACGAAGGCGCGCACTGAACTTGATTTTGTTGAACAGGCTCTTTTTGAAAGAGTAAGGCAGTCAGTTTATGATGAAATATCGGGATTGCGTAAATTGGCATATGCAATTGCTCATATGGACGCATTAATGGGATTTGCTTTGACTGCCTATGACAATCAGTATGTTCGCCCTCAACTTCATGAAGGGAAAGATATCATAATAAAGGACGGTAAACATCCAGTTATTGCACAGGCGTTAGGTTTGGAGTTTATACCAAATGATACAACGCTTAATCATGACGAACGGATGTGGATTATAACCGGGCCGAATATGGGTGGTAAGTCTACCTATTTGCGTCAAGTTGCTCTTTTATGTTTAATGGCGCAATGTGGCTCATTTGTTCCGGCCAAAAGTGTGAAACTTCCTATCCTAGATCGCATATTTACGCGGGTGGGTGCTGGTGATAATTTGGCAGAAGGCAAAAGCACGTTTTTGGTTGAAATGGAAGAGACGGCAACGATTTGTACTCAGGCGACAGGTCGAAGCTTAGTTATCCTTGACGAGGTTGGACGTGGGACGAGTACGTATGATGGGCTTGCAATTGCACAAGCAGTTGTTGAGCATTTGTATCATCATGTACAGGCTTCTTGTTTGTTTGCAACGCATTATCATGAATTAACACAACTTGAGAAAGATCTTCCTGGTGTTATTAATTATCATGCAGCAAGTAAACAGCGAGTAACAGGCGTTTTATTTTTGCATAAAATTATCAAAGGGGCTGCTGAAGGAAGTTTTGGGTTGGAGGTTGCCAAGTTAGCGAAGCTTCCTAATTCCTTAATTGTACGTGCGCATGAAATTTTGCAGGAATTAGAAAAAAATGGTCACGGGTTATATGTTCCAGCGCAAAAAGAGGTAAAAGAGGCCGCTGAGGTAAAAAAAGAGAGTCTTCTTGAGGTTGAGTTAAAAAATCTTGATCTTGATAGTCTTTCACCGCGGCAGGCTCAAGAATTTTTGTATCGGATTAAAGGTGAATTGACAAGTTGAATAAATGATAAAAAAGAGAGTTTGCTAGACAGGAAATTCTCTTATGGTAAAATAATATAAGTAGGCAAATTGATGATGAGAAGGTGCATTTGATGGTGGAGAAAAAAACTGCAGCGAAAAAGT
>CAYUHH010000027.1:0-1109 GCA_964444435.1 uncultured Pseudomonadota bacterium
GGTGTGGGTCGACAATTAAGCATAGTTTATTATACTCATGATAAAAAAAAGTTGTAAAGAGTTTATTTGAGGAAAGAGATCTGCTGGCCGTATTTTCCTGAATGGCGCATGCCGAAAGTGCTTTAGTTATGAACTTTTTGGTGCTTATACTGTTTGTACAAGTTCTCCTAGAGAGTCTTCCCGTGAGTAGCTCGGGACATCTTGTTTTGCTTTCAAAGTTATTGTTTTTTTTAAATGGAACTGAAATTTTTAACTTTGAATGTATAACCTCATTTTATTATTTTCTCCATGGCGCAACGGTTTTTGTTGTGCTTGTCTTTTTTTACCCTTATTGGAAAGCGTTACTTTATAAAATGTGGAAACAAAAGAAATTGTTTACGCGTGAAGTTATCTTTTTTTTAATCATAGAAATGGTTACCTTTTTTGGGTACATTTTGGTGCAACCCTTTCTAAAAAAAATTTCTTTATCGTTGGGTTTTTTAATTACAGCAGTGACTCTTTTTTCTTTAAAGTTTCTAAGAAGTGCAAAAAAGTGTGAATGGCAGTTTTTTGACGCAATTCTTATTGGTCTTGCGCAGACGTTAGCATTTGTTCCCGGTGTTTCGCGGTTGGGTTTGACATATTTTAGTGCGCGGGTGAGAAATATTCGGCCACATGATGCACTTGCTATTTCTTTTATTGCTTCAGTACCATTAGGAATAGCAGGATTTGTTATTGGTTTATATAAGTTATGGATATCGGCGCTCTATTGCTTTGATTTTTATTATTTGATTTATATAATTATAGCTTCTTTAGGAGCATATTTTTTGTTGTTTTTGCTATATTGTTTGATTAAAAGGGGTCGACTTTGGTGGTTGGGCTGGTATATGCTACTACCGATGGTTGTTTCATTTTTTTTGTGAGGTGAGTATGAAGTTTTTTATGTTGTTTGTTCGTAAATATCAAAAGTATTTTTTTTCTTTAGTGTTGCTGCTTTTTGGTTTTTTTTCTTTAGGGGCGCTTTACTTATATAGGCCAGGTCTCCCCTCATTGTTTGTTGTTGATTCAACACAGTTTTTTACATGGTATCAATGGGCTTTAAATACTGTTGCGACGTTTTTTTTGTATGT
>CAYUHH010000027.1:1119-8710 GCA_964444435.1 uncultured Pseudomonadota bacterium
GGGGTAAGCGCATGGTTTTTCCCTTTGGTGTGTTTTTACGGGGCATATAGCGTTGTATATTCAACGTGGCGTTATGAATGGGACCGCTTAATTGCGATCGTATTTTTTTTAATTTCGAGTTGTTTTGTATCTGTTTTAATGGGTGGTTTTATTTGGAGGGGTACATTTATAAGTGGTGGTATTTTAGGCGTATGGTTTTATGAGCAATTTGCATTTGCAGATGAAGGTGTGTTGTTTGTTTCGTTTGCAGCGTTGTGGGTGGCGTCGTTAGTTGTTATGACAAGATTGTGTTTTATTACACCTATTATATATATAGGTGTGTTTTTGTTTAAAGAGGGTGGTATTGGGCGGTTTCTTTTTTCATATGTGTACAAGTGTGGAGTATCTTTTTGTAAAACCTTTCAATGGTTATATGGATTATTTTTTGGCGGTCAACTTGAAAATGAAAAAGAAATTTTACTTAATGATGAGCAGCTAGAATATGTAATGGCGTTAGAGGAGCTTGTCGAAGAAGAGGTTTGTGTTGATGGCAAGAAAGATGATGCTGTAGAGAAAGAAGAAGAACGTGCTGTTAAGGATAAATCTATTTTGTTATATGCGTTGCCTGACATTAAGTTGTTTTCAGCTTTGCGTCATAACGATCATGATGCTCAGGCGCATGAAATTCTCCAAACGCAGGCAGCAACCTTGGAAGAAAAGTTGGCGCGATTTGGAATTGAAGGCAAGGTTGTCAAAATTAAGCGTGGACCAGTGGTCACCTGTTTTGAATATCAACCACAAGCTGATATGAAGTTGAGCAAAATTACCGGGCTAGAAGATGATTTAGCGTTAGCTCTTGAGGCAACGTCGTTACGAATCTTGGCGCCAATTCCTGGAACGTCAGTCGTAGGATTTGAGGTATCAAATAAAACACGTGATAATGTTTTGCTCGCAGATGTTGTTCGGTCGAATGAATATAAGTCGTTTAAGGGAGATCTGCCGATTGTATTGGGAAAAGATACGGTTGGAAAAGAGCTTATTATTGATTTAGTTAAAATGCCACATTTGTTAATTGCAGGTTCTACTGGATCAGGAAAATCGGTTGCTTTAAATGCAATGTTAACAACGTTATTGTGTCGCAAAACTCCTGATGAGCTTAAGTTAATTTTAATTGATCCCAAGCGTTTAGAGTTTGCGTCATATGCGGATGTTCCTCATCTCTTGTTTCCTATTGTTACGATGCCAAACCGCGCCATACAAGTTCTTCAATGGGTTGTAAAAACAATGGAGGAGCGATATGAATTTATGGCCCAAAAGGGAGTGCGTAGTATTAATGACTATCATATGCGTTTTGGAAAAGGGGCTAAAAAAGATATGCCATATATAGTGGTTGTTATTGATGAGTTGGCCGATTTAATGATGACCGCTGGGAAGCAGGTTGAAGAATGGCTTGCGCGTATTGCTCAAATGGCGCGGGCTGCTGGTATTCATATGATAGTTGCCACACAGCGTCCTTCTGTTGATGTTATTACGGGATTAATTAAGGTGAACTTTCCAAGTAGAATATCGTTTCGCGTTACCTCAAAAGTTGATTCGAGAACAATTTTAGATGCGTCTGGTGCAGAAAAACTTTTAGGCAAAGGGGATATGCTTTTTCTTGATCCTCGTTCTTCTATTTTAAAACGTGCGCATGGGGCATATGTTTCTGACGAAGAAATAAAAAAGATTGTTGATCATGTTCATGGGCAAAGAGATGTTGAATATTTGCAACTTGATCAGCTTGTGAGCGAGACCACTTTAATGAGAAATGAAGATGACGAGTTGTTTGAAGCGGTGTTGAGCTTTTTAAATGAAATTGATGAGGTGTCAATTTCTCTTTTGCAAAGACGCTTTAGGATTGGATATAATCGCTCAGCACGCATTATAGAATCATTAGAAATACAAGGCTTTATTATGTCGAGTGACGGCGGAAAAACGCGAAAAGTAATACGTTCATAATAATTTTTCAAAAATTTTTCATCTTGACAAATTGTTCAAAAAAAGAGAAAGTTGTCTCATATTAAGCAATAAATAGACTGGGTCATCATTATGGAGAATGTGATGTTTGATAAAAAATTCGTTGCGTCCGTGTTGTCAGATGTGCAAGTTCTGTATGATGCTTTTCCTGCTGAATGTGCGTTTTCGATTGATACGCGAACTTTACAAAAGGGAAATATTTTTATCGCCTTTAAGGGACAACAGGTTGATGGTCATGATTATATCGCTGTTGCTTTAAAAAAGGGTGCTTCTGGTCTCATTATCAATAAAGAGATGCAGGGTTCCCTTGCTTCTATTGATCCCGAGATTCTTAAAAATAAAGTGATACTGTTGGTTTCGAATACTTATCAGGCACTTTATAAATTAGCCGCAAAGTGGCGTTCAAAATATAAGATTCCCGTTGTTGGCATTACCGGTTCTGTTGGAAAAACATCGACTCGTGAAATTGTTACACATATTCTTAGTTTAAAAGGAAAAAAAGTTGTTGCGACTGGTGGAAACTATTCAAGTTTAATTGGCCTTTCGTTAAGTCTTTTGAAAATGCGTGATCATCACGAGATTGGTATATTTGAACTTGGAATTAGTCAGCGCGGTGATATGAGTCGCGCTGTTGATATTTTGAAGCCAACAATTGCTGCAATTACAATGATTGGGCATAGTCACATGGAAGGGCTTGGATCTTTTCAGGATATTGCGATTGAAAAGCGTTTAATTTTTAAAGATTTTAAGCCTGGCAGCATTGGAATTATAAATGGAGATCAAGGTGTTCTTGCGAGAGTTGGGTATTCGCATCCAGTTCTAAGGTTTGGTTTGAAGTCTACTAATCAGATACAAGCTCGCAAAGTGCGTGTTACAGGTGATCGCGTGAGCTTTATTCTTAAGCTCTATAAAGAGAAGTATGACATTCATTTGCGGGGGTGTAATGAAGGTCGAATAGTTAATGCGCTGGCTGCTGCATCAATTTGTCATATTTTACATATTGAAGATAGATTTATCGTCGAGGGAATTCAGTCAGCACGGCCATTTAAGAGCCGCTTTGAATTTTTGCCTTTCAAAAAGGGAAAGGGTTGGCTGATAGATGATTGTTATAATGCCAATCCTGAAAGTGTAAAGGCTGCATTATCGGGGCTTGAACAAATAAAAAGCAAAGCACAGAAGGTTGCTGTTTTAGGGGACATGTTAGAGCTTGGTGTTGACAGTCCATTTTGGCATCGTCAAATTGGGCGTTTTTTGCGCAAAACGCCGTCAATAAAAAAAGTTTTTTTAGTTGGAAAATGGATAAAAAATGCACAAGATTTAATTCCTGAATCTATTTCAGTTGTTCATGTTGAAAAAGCGGAAGAGGTGCTCCCGTTATTAAAACAATTTTCTCAACATGAATTGTTTCTCTTAGTTAAAGGGTCACGGGGGGTACATTTGAATGTAATTGTTGATGCGTTGAGTGAGCGACCACTTTCGTTTACTGCGGCAACAAAAGATTCTGAAGTTATGGTTGACGAAAAATTTTCTGATAAACAAATAAGCATGTAATGAACACATATCATAAATCTGTTTTAGTCGAAGAAGTTTTACATTATTTAAATCCACAGCCAAATGGATTATACGTTGATGTGACATTTGGCGGTGGTGGTCATACACGAGAAATTTTAAAAAAAGAGCCAACGTGCCGCGTAATTGCCTTTGATTGGGATCGCGTTGCGCTTGAAAAGAATGCTCCTGTAATGAAAGAAGAGTTTGGCGATAGAATACAGTTGCTTTGGGGTAATTTTGCACATATTCAACGTTTGTTAAAAAAAGAAAAAAATATAATTGAAGTTGATGGAATTTTAGCTGACTTTGGAACGTCGCAAACGCAGATTTTCAATAAAGAAGGATTTTCCTTTCTTGTAGATTCGCCCTTAGATATGCGTATGTCTCCTGCTCACCAAAGGATTACAGCTGCGTATGTGCTTAATCATGCTACTGCGTCAGAATTGGCAACTATTTTTTTTGAGTTAGGCGAAGAGCGGTATTCGAGGAAAATAGCGCGAGCGCTTGTAGAAGAACGTAAACATAACAAGTTTATGCGAACCAAGCAGTTAGCTGATTTTGTAGAAACTGTTTTGGGCGGAAGAAAAGGGCGCATTCATCCTGCTACCAAAGTTTTTCAAGCGTTACGTATTTATGTAAATAAAGAGCTTGAGAATATAAAAATGTTGCTTCAACAGTCACTGGACCTTCTTCGCGAAGATGGTAGATTAGTGTGCATTAGTTTTCATTCACTGGAGGACAGAATGGTAAAACATTTTTTGAAAGACCATTCATGCCCGAAAGAAGAAGGCAAATGCTTTGAAATTTTAACAAAGAATATTGTTATGGCAACCCCAGAAGAATTGGCTCAAAATCCGTCAGCTCGTTCGGCTCGATTGCGTGCTGCACGGCGTTGTTAGGTTGGAAATAAGAATTGACAAAAGATAATGAAAACTATACATTTGTAAAGGAGTAAGTGATTGAATGATTCAGAAGTAAGTGGAGTTTATAAAAAAAGAAGTAGGCGCCCGAACTAATTGCTTAAAGGTAATAAACATGAATATCACAGAAGTAAAAATTTATCCAGTTGAAGATGGTGGAAGATTAAAAGCGTACGCAACGATGGTATTTGATGACAAATTTATTGTTCGGGATCTTAAAGTAATTGAAGGAGATAAAGGTTTCTTTATTTCAATGCCATCCAGAAAAAGAAAAGATGGATCTTTCCGTGACATTGTTCACCCCTTGAATTCAGAAACGCGCTCTGATATCGAACAAAAAATTATTGAAGAATATAATAAAAGTCTTGAAGTTAGTAAAGATTAAAAATTAAGGTTTGGGCCGTAGCCAAGCGGTAAGGCACCGGTTTTTGGTACCGGCACGCGGAGGTTCGAATCCTCCCGGCCCAGCCAGTAAGTTAAAAAGCGTTATGGGAATTCCCATAACGCTTTTTTGTCGTTTGAATTTAAAAGTTTATCGCCGGGTCACTTCAAGTTTAGTTTCTCTTTTTTTCAAAGAACGTCGAGCCGTTGCTAGCGCTGCGTTTGCTTTTCTTAATGCTTCAATGCGCTTTAGTATTTGTCCCCTTTCTGTTATCCCTTTAGTTAGCGATCTTTTATCTTTGGCCTTTAGACGGGTTTCTTGGAGGTCTTTGATTTTTGTTCTAATTTCTTCTTCAGTTTTTTCGAATTTGTTTTTTTTCTTCTTCCGAAGGATAATCTTTTTCAGCTTTCTTTTTAGCAGTTTCTTTTTTTGTAACTTCTGATGCGGCTTTATCTCTTGCTTCTTTAGCTTTTGCGATATCGTTTTCAATTTTCATTTTGGATTTTGCGGTTTTGTGTTCATCTTCTTTGAGTTTTTTCATCAGCAGTGTAAAGATAATCGAATTCACCAGGTGGAAAATTTTTAGCGTTACATTCAATTTGTAGATAAATGCCTTTCTCAGGAAGATTGATGAGAGGTTCACGTGGTGGGCGTTCTTGATTGAGTGTTTCTTTTAATGTCTTTGCTATATCGATTATTAAATCTTTATCAAGCTTGTATTTTAAATTGTAATCTTTTTCTTTTTCATTTCTAATGGTTTTTTGTGCTGCAAGTAGAAGCGTTTCTTGTGGAATGCTATTGTTTATTTCGTTGCGGCTGGTTTCATTTTTATCATAAAAGTTAATATTTAATTGCAAAAGACCAGATTCATATGAGTGAAATAGAAATATAGGATACATTGTTATGATGCTTTTTTCTTTTTTGATAACTTCGTAATAGATTCCTTCGTTTTCGAGTAGACATTTGACTCGATCATCTTCTTCTTTTTTTGTGCTACGTATCTTGTTTCTTCTTGTAATATAGGTTCAATAACGTTACGAAAAAAGAAGTTAAGTGTTTCTTTACTTGTAAAATGTGAGTTGCTTGATTTTTTTTCAATTGTTTTTTTAAAAGATCCTTCCGTTTCTTTTGAATATAAAATAACGTCGTTATTTTTATTCATGAAGACATCGGTAATGGATGTCGGATATTTATGAGAATCCAATATGTGTGTAACGTTTATAGAGAAAACCGATCGTGGTGCGTCTCGTCCTTTGCCCTCGGAAGGTACTTGCAATGATCCTGGTCTTTCTGGATAAAAAGACTTACCATCGCTTTTGCCGACTGGTTTCCATTCGAAGGGTTTTACCCCTCTTTTGTCCATTCCCATGAGAGGTTGAATACAGAGCATTAATAGTAAAATTTTAAATATTACAAATAGTATAAGGCTTATGGAGAAAAATGTCAAATAGGGCGGAGCTGGCATTGTTTAGCGGTGGCTATGTTTCTCATTGTACATATGGCTGGCCGTGCAAACGTTCATTTAATCGACCAAACCACCTGCTGGTCGATCCAACGGAACATTGGTCGATTAAACCGTCTTCACTCTGCGAGCTATGTAGCTGAAAATTTAGGCAACGCGCAATTATTTATTTGTACTTTAAGTTTACTACTACTATTGCAAGGGTTAATTGTACTATTTTTATCTTGGGTATGGAGAGATAATTGGTTGTTCAAGGGGGGCTTTTTTGGTACAGTTGAGATAGCATTATAGGAAAGGGATATTTCAATGAAGCATGCATTTCAAAAGGGTCTTGGCTTTGGTCTTACATCAGGTGTTATTACAACGTTGGGCATTATTATGGGCCTTTATACTGGATCAAGTTCGTTTTATGTGGTTTTGAGTGGCGTTATTTCGATAGCAGTTGCAGATGCTTTATCAGATTCATTAGGAATACATGTTTCAGAAGAAGTTGATAAGAGAACGACGGAAAAAGAGGTTTGGGTTGCAACTTTTGCTACTCTCGGGTCTAAGTTTTTTGTTGCTTTAACATTTTTAATTCCTCTTTTTATCGTTCCTCTTGGATGGGCTGTTGGTATTGATATTGTATGGGGCGCGATATTGTTAAGTTTATTTAGTTACTATATTGCTCGGGAGCGAAAAGTGTCTGCCTTGCATATTATCTTGGAACATCTTTTTATTATGCTGGCGGTTATTGTGGTAACCCATGTCATTGGTTTATTAGTTGTAGGTTTAAAATAAAAAGGTTTGTTTTATCATCATGGATAAAAAATTATATTTAGCTTCTCAATCAGTCGCGCGTGGCCGTCTGTTGAAAGAAGCGGGATTTGTATTTGATGTTATTTCTCAAGATGCAGATGAAAAATCATGTGATTGGGGAATGCCCATACAAAAGCTGACATCACATATTGCTGATTTAAAGATGAAAGCGGTTAGCGTTCCTTCTGGAGAGAAAGAAGGAGCACTTTGTTGGATTATTACGGCTGATTCACTGTGTGTTGATAAAGATGGGCGTGCTTTTGGAAAGCCTCTTAATCATGAAGATGCCGTTCGTATGGTGCGGTATGTGCGTAATGGTACGGTTGCAGGAACATCGTTTTGTATTGAGCGACGTCGATGGGAACGTAGCCAATGGATAACTGAAGAACAGTATATTGATTATGCACAGGGTGAATGTATTTTAGATGTGCCAGATGATGATATTGAATGGTACTTTAAAAAGCTGAAAGTACTTTCCGGTTT
>CAYUHH010000028.1:0-8653 GCA_964444435.1 uncultured Pseudomonadota bacterium
TTTTGTTTCCCTGCCGTTTTAAAACAACGTGTTTTGTCCAAATAGTTTACGTTTTAACTTGAGCTGCATCAAGTGAGGTATTTGTCTGCCTCGGGGTGTTTTTTCTAGATAGCCTTTGCGCATTAAGAATGGTTCATATACTGCCTCGATGGTGTCGCTGTCTTCACCAATAATTGAGGCGATTGTCTCGAGGCCGACGGGGCCGCCTCCGTAATTTTTCATAATTTTAGAGAGAATCAAGTTATCGACAGGGGTGAATCCATCTTCATCAATTCCAAGAAAAAGTAGTGATTGATGAACAAGTTCATATTCAATATTTGTAATGTGTTTTACTTGTGCAAAATCTCGAACGCGTCGTGTTAATTTTTTGGCAATGCGGGGAGTTCCTCTTCCTGCTTTTGCAATACGTAAAGCTCCCTGTTCTGAAATTTTTACATCGAGGTGCTCAGCATATTGCAGAATAATTATTTGCAACTCATCGTTTGCATAAAAATCAAGTCGTTCAGTAATGCCAAATCTACTGCGTAGTGGTGCGGTGAGGAGGCCTGCTTTTGTTGTTGCGCCAATTAAGGTGAACGAATTTATCGGTAAGTTGACTGTTTTTGCTCCTGCGCCTTGACCGATGATGACATCGATACGAAACTGTTCCATTGCGCTGTAAAGAACTTCTTCAACTGCTTTTGGAGTACGATGAATTTCATCAATAAATAAAATGTCTTTTGGTTGAAGTCCTGAGAGGATTGCCACAAGGTCACCTGTTCGTTCAAGCATGGGACCACTGCAGATTTTTATGTCCACGTTCATTTCTTCAGCCATGATTTGGGCGATTGTTGTTTTTCCTAGTCCTGGAGGGCCAGAAAACAGGAGGTGATCAACTGCTTCGTTGCGCATTTTTGCTGCTTGTGTGTAAATGTGAAGTTTTTCTTTTAATGTACGTTGTCCAATAAATTGATCAAACGTTTGTGGCGAATAATCTTTGACGATATCTTCGGGCGTTTCTTGAAGTTTAATAATGTCGATTGATGGTACTTCTTGCATATCATTTCTTATTTTTTATTTGCTTTCAGTATACTAAAAAAAAAAGAAATAATAATGATTTTAAATAAAGAGAAAATATATGAAAACGTATTTTTTGATCGCATTATTTTTCTGTGGTTGCGAATCTTTTTCAATGGAAAGATCAGGATGCGAAGAGACAGGTTGTTTGCTAGAAAAAACGTGTGCGATTTGTGGGAAAAAGGGTGTTTTAGGAGCGGTATATTTTTCGCAATTAACCTGTGGGCATTTTGTACATACTGAATGTTTTCCGGGAGGGTCGTTTTATTGCTCTGAGTGTCGAGCATATGTTCGTAACAGTATTAATTTTTGTTTGACCTCTGAGATTTTGAAATCAACAGAATCTAAAGATAAAGCAAAAACCAGATGTTGCTTTTGTTTTGAAAAAAGATAATTTGCGCTTCTTAGTCCTTTAGTTATACTTTTATTCGATTTTAATATTCTATGTAAGATTGAGGGTTTATGCGTTTTTTATTGTTAATATTATTAGTGTGGACATCTTCTTTTTGTATGTACAATTCTCCAGATAAAAGAGAGGAAGCGCGCCAACTTACTCTTGAGCGTGAATCTGTTGAGGATGTTGTAGCGCAGATAGCGAGTACTCCTGTTGAGCGTACTGAGCGTGACGATTCTTTACATTGTGGTGATAAACAATGTTGTGATTGTTGGCAAACGTCAGTGCAGTGTTTACTTCCTTGTGCACATGATACTGAAGGACGTTGTAAGTTAACTGCAGATGAGCGTTGTTGTTTTTATAAGGCGGGTAGCACGGTTTGTTGTGCTTTGGCATGTTTGTGCACGTGGGGATGGGCTACACAAGGTTGTCCTCCATGGACGGCTCCTCATTGATATGATGAGAAGTAGTTTTTTATTTTTTTCTGCAGTAGCCATGGATATTGAGCGTGGAGAAATATATTCTCAGTGTTTTATTTGTGGCGAAGAAATAAAACAGGATGATGATATTGTTCTATTAAATTGTGGGCATATTGTTCATGCTGAGCATTGGGCTATGTGGAATAAATCTCTTATGCCGTACATGCAGAATTATTGTAGAATTTGTAGAAAAGTTGTTTCTGTTCGGGGTGAGCCTTCAGGTTGTTGTACATTGTTTGAGCGGTGGTGCCTTTATCTTCAGAGAAATTTTAAAAAAGCGTGTGTGCGTGATGATTTTGAGTATCAACATTCTTATATGAGTAAATAATTTTTCATCTATAAAAGTTAGCAATTTTTTGATGAATGCAATGGCAATAAGAGAGCGTTGCGATGAGTGTATTATTTTGCTAAATCAGTAGTCCTTTCTTGTTGCTCAGTTTTTTTCCTGTGTAAACACTATTGATCCATCCTATGGCTGCAAATGTTATCCATGTGTGAGTAAGTCCGTAGCTCATGAGGGGGAGTGGAATTCCAACAACGGGCAAAAGGCCTAAAACCATTCCAATGTTAACGATGACTGAAATAAAAATTGGCAACAATAGTCCAAATGCAAGAAGTTGTGAAAAAAAGGGTTGTGTCATGATGGTCATAAAAAAAAGTTGTCCAATAAGAACTGTGTATAAAAAAACAAGTAAAAGTGCTCCAATAAAACCCCATTCTTCGCAGAGTACTGAGAATATAAAGTCGGTTCTTCGTTCTGGAAGAAATGCAAATCTATTTTGAGTTCCTTTAAGAAGTCCTTTACCTGAAAATCCTCCTGACCCAATTGCTATTTTTGCTTGTTCAACTTGGTAGCGTTCTCGGTGTTTCTCTCCAGCTCCTAAAAAAACTTCTATTCGTTTTCGTTGATAAGGCTTGAGAAATTTATACAAAATTGGTGCGGTTATTAATCCAAGGAGAAAGGTGATAATGAAAAATTTTCTAGATAAACCTGCTTGGCGAAACATTAAAAGCCCAGTGGTAAGAATGATTAATGCAGTTCCGAGGTCAGGTTGCTTTAAGATCAGCAAGAAACTGAAAAAGAGTACAAGAAGAAGGGGTATAAACGTTTTAAATGGAAAGCAAGTGGCGATATCATCTTCCCCTTGCAAATAATAGACGATAAAGGGGGGCAAAAATAATTTTGCGAGTTCTGAGGGTTGAAATTTGAAAATTTTAATATCAATCCATCGCTGTGCGCCCATACCAATTGAACCTTTAATGATGGTAAAAATGAGAAGTAATAATGTGAAAAAGTAAAGAAAATATCCCCAGCGACAAAGTGTGCGATAATCAAAAAATGAAAACATAAAATAGATAATGAGACCTATTCCACTCCCATAAAGTTGCTTGATAAAAAAGGGGGAGAATTGAGTTGTGATTGTTGTTGTTGCACTATAAACAAACGTTAATCCTATTAATGAAACGCAGCTGACAAGAAGAAGATTGAGCCAGTTTATAGAGACCGTGCGATTATTGAGCAACATGGGTATTAAATGCTTGCGGGAGTAATTCGTTTATTTCTACGATTCGGTAGGATTTATCTGTTTTTGCAATAATAATGGGAATGTTTCCACAAAGCTCTTTTATAACTTGCCTACACGCACCGCAAGGGGTGCTTCCATCTTCAGTTATAACCGCCAGTGCTTTGAAATGTTTATATCCTTGGCTGATTGCGTTGAAAATGGCGCATCGCTCTGCGCAGATAGTTAAACCAAAAGAAACATTTTCAATGTTAGTTCCGCTAATAATTGTGTCATTATCAGTAAGAATCGCTGCTCCTACGCCAAATTTTGAATAGGGATTATAGCTATGTTTTCTTACTTCTAAAGCGGCATTGATAAGTTTTTTTATGATTTCTTCAGATAGCTTTTGCATGTCTCTCTTTTTCGTATTTAGATTTTTTATTTTTTAATTATAGCCATGATTAGATAAAGAGGGAATGGCGAATGCTTGTGCCTTTGCCTTTTATTGCGTAGTGATTATGCTGAGAAAATAATTTGAGTTTAATGCAAAGGAAAAAGATGAAGAAAGTATTAACAATTTTTGTTTGTGCAACCGTCATTCATCTTTTTAGCATGGAGCGCAAACGGTTTTCTCAGAGTGTGCGTTCAAACGTTCAACCGTTACGAAGGTCTGTAGTAGCTCTACGCAATTGTGTGTCGCGTTCATTAGTGACTATAGATAATTATGAAAATTTAAAACCAAAAAAGGATTAGTGAAGATAGAATAATGGTCGGAACGGCGAGACTCGAACTCGCAACCCCTCGCTCCCAAAGCGAGTGCGCTACCAATTGCGCCACGTTCCGACTTGGTATTTATGTTAGTGTTTTTTTGATGTTCTGGCAAGTGTAAATTGAAAGGATTTTATGAACATGAAATTATTGCTTGCTTATTTATTTTGTGCATCGTTAGTTGCAACGGAGGGTCTTGGAGAAATGAAACATTTGTCAAAAGGGCCACTTGCAAGATTTTTTTGGGAAAGAGAGTTTTTTCTTCATCGTACATTTAGTGGAACTTTTGAGAGTGCTCATGAACGTCGAAAATGTGCCTGTGATGCGCATTTTGGTGCGCAAATGGCATTAATGAAATTGAGGCAGGATAAGAGGAAATAAATAAATGGGGTGAGTGGTGGGACTTGAACCCACGGCCCCCAGAGCCACAATCTGGTGCTCTACCAACTGAGCTACACTCACCATTGCAAGATTTACTCATAGTATAGGCAAATGTGAGCTAAAAAGCAAAGGATTTATCATGATACGTGGTAAAGTATTGGTATAAAGGTAGGTCTTAAAAATTCACATTTTAAAGCTGAATGATATACTTATTTATAGGGGAAATTCATATAAAAAAAAGATCTATGACTAAAAAGAAAAATGATGTGATTCGGGTTTTTGGTGCCCGTGAACATAATCTCAAAAATATAAATGTTGAGATTCCAAAAAATAAATTTACGGTGATTACTGGTCCTTCTGGGTCAGGGAAAAGTTCTCTTGCGCTTGATATTCTCTATACAGAGGGCAAACGGCGTTATACGGAGTCTTTGTCTGCATATGCACGCCAATTTTTGGGAATTGCGCGCAAGCCTGATGTTGATCAAATAGAAGGGCTATGTCCTTCTATTGCAATTGAACAAAGGACGGTGGGATCTAATCCTCGGTCTACGGTGGGTACAATTACAGAGATTTATGACTACATTCGTGTGTTATTTGCGCGGATAGGGACGCCTCATTGTCCTTCTTGTGGTGAAAAAATCAGTCAAGAATCTCCGGAAAAGGTTACCGCGCTACTTTTAGAAAAGTTTAAGGATAAGGAAATTGTTATTGCGGCGCCTCTTGCTCATGAGAAAAAAGGCGAGTTTCAGCAGCAACTTCTTCATCATTTTAATAATGGGTATCACCGATTTATTATTGATGGTAAGCGATATCGTTTTAATTCATTGGCGGCGCTAGAAGAGCTTAAGCTTAAGAAAACGCATAAGCATTCGATTGATTTATTGCTTGATGTGTTATCTGTTTGCGTGGCAGAAGCAACCCGTATTAATGAAGATATTGAAAAAGCCTTTGAGTTAGGATCAGGAAAGGTGAAGGTTTTTGATGGCGTGCAATCTTTCGTTTATTCTTCTGATCGCATGTGTGTTCCTTGTGGGGTTTCGTTTCCAGAGTTAGAACCTCGCCTGTTTTCATTTAACTCTCCGATTGGTGCTTGTAAAAAATGCCATGGATTGGGAACCGTTCACGAGTGGCCGTGGGAATATCATGGTCGGTTTGCTTGGAGGAAAAAAAGGTTTACGGATCAAAACCAAAAATATGTTGTGATCTCGATTTGTCCCGATTGTAAGGGGCGGCGATTAAAGGATGATGCGTTGTCAGTAAAAATCAATGAAAAAAACATTGATGATCTCGGTCGTATGCCAATAAAGCATCTTTTGGGGTGGTTTAAAAAAATAAAATTGGCGTCTCATGAAATGTCGATTGCTCAATCTGTTATTAAGGAAATTATAGGTCGCCTTGGTTTTTTACATAATGTTGGGTTGTCATATTTAATGTTGAATCGTTCTGCTCGAACACTTTCAGGGGGTGAAGGGCAACGTATTCGACTGGCAACTCAAATAGGTTCTGCGTTGTCAGGTGTTTTATATATTCTTGATGAACCAAGTATTGGGCTTCATCAACGGGATAATCAACGTTTGATTAAGACGTTAAAATCGCTTCGCGATCAGGGCAATACTGTTTTAGTCGTGGAGCACGATCTTGATACGATCAAATCTGCAGATCATATTATTGATATTGGTCCTGCTGCGGGGATACACGGGGGGCGAATTACGGCCGAGGGATCTCCTCGAAAGTTGCGTCACGATAAAAATTCATTAACAGGAGCTTATTTGTCAGGTAGGCGATCAATTCCTATACCTGAAAAAGTTCGAGAGCCCCGTTGTTTTATTTCATTAAAAAATGTAACGAAAAATAATTTAAAGGCCGATGAAGTTAATTTTCCTTTGGGAGTATTTTGTTCAGTTTCAGGGGTTTCTGGATCTGGTAAAAGTTCATTAGTTGTCGAAGAGCTCGTCCCTGCATTAGATCAAGAATTTAATAAACCATATAGTTCCAAAACAGCGCGAAATTATGTAAATGGACACAGGAGTTTTGTTGAAGGGGCGCAGTCGTTGCAGTCGTTGGTTGTGATCGATCAGTCGCCGATTGGTCGAACGCCGCGTTCAAATTCTGCAACTTATTTAGGTATTTTTGATGAAATACGAAATTTGTTTGCCATGTTACCCGAAAGCCGTGTGCGTGGATATATGCCCGGTCGCTTCAGTTTTAATGTTTCAGATGGCCGATGTTTTGATTGTCGGGGAGACGGTTCTATTACTGTAAGCATGCATTTCCTTGCTGACGTTACGGTTGAATGTAAATCATGTAAGGGAAAACGATATAACAAGCAGACTCTTGAGATTAAATACAATGGAAAAAGTATTTATGATATTTTGCAGATGACAGCGGTTGAAGCGCTTGATTTTTTTAGTGCCTATCCTGCTTTGAAGAAACGATTGCAGTTGATGTGTGATGTTGGCCTTGATTATTTAAAGTTAGGGCAACCGGCAACAACGCTTTCTGGTGGAGAAGCGCAACGAATTAAGTTGGTAAGAGAGTTAGCCAAGCGCGGTGCTGATACTATTTATATTCTAGATGAACCGACAACCGGTTTGCATAATGTTGACATTGAGAAGTTGTTAAAGGTTTTGAATAAGCTGGTAGACAAGGGTAATACGGTATTAGTAATTGAGCATAATTTAGACGTGTTGAGGGCATCAGATTACATTATTGATTTGGGGCCAGAGGGTGGAGATGAAGGTGGTTATGTTGTTGCAACTGGTACTCCTTTAGATATTTGTAAATCTAAAAGCATAACAGGGAAATATTTAAAAGTTGTTGAAAAAAAATAATTGTGTGGTTTATCTTTCAAGAGAGCAATATATAAATGTTGCTCTCTTTTTACTTTTTTTAGTAAATTTTATGTAATGAATAAAGAGAGGTATGTATGAAAAAGATTTTCATTTTTTTATTAATGGTAAGTGGGCTTAAGGCGCCTGCAACTGATGAACAAATTGCCCAAGATCTTTCATATGCTGTTTTATATGCTTATCCACAAGGGTATCGTGACCCAGAGGTAGAGAATGCTTTTATGGCGCATCAAAAGGGGTTGTATCAAGAAGCATATGGTGATTTTTATAAAATAAGAGAATCTTCTTCTGACGAGCAAGCGAAAATGAAAGCTACTTATATGATGGGGATTATGAAATTAATGGGAGTTGGAACTGAAAAAGCTGTTGAAGAATCGAAAACATTTTTAACTGAAGTACAAGAAAAAGGTTCTTCCAGTGAAAAAGTATTAGCTACTTATTTCTTAAAGAATTTGCCGCAGTGGAAAGAAAACTTTTCGTTATTAAATGATCCTTCTCAAAAACTTTTAGCAGATTTGGATGTTTTGATTGAGGCAGAAAAAGATAAAGAAGCAAAAGCTTTTTTGCTTTATTTAAAAGGGGTCCTGCTTTTTCCCTACTTGGATTACCAAGGAATTTATGATTTATTTAAAAAAAGTTTAAAATTATTTGAAGAGCTTGATTTAGGGAGTACGTACGCAGGAATCATCGGTTTGATGGAGGTGACGTTGGGGGAAGCCTATTATGAGAGTGGTTTGGGCCTCGATAAGGACATGCTTGAAGCGGCAAAACATTTTGAAAAAGCTGCGGCACAAGAGGTGAATGTTTATGTAAAGTTGGGGGCTCTTTTTAGGCTTGCGCAATTGAAATTTCAGAATATTTCTGTTACATTTCCAGAAGATTTTACTATTAGCAGTTTAGTAGAAACGCTTTCGACGCAACTGACAAATCCTGTGGTAAAAAGTTTGGCAGCAGGGTTTTTAGATACTATTTTTGGAAAAGGGACTGGAACTATAGCAAAAAAGATTGTTACTGTATTTATGTAATTAAAGGATTTGTGTGCGATTACTTATTCAGCGAGTTAGTGAGGCATCCGTAAAGGTTGATAATGACGTGGGTGGGGGTGATTAACAAAGGGCTTTTAGTTTTTTTGGAAATTCATCATGATGATACTGATGAAAGATGTACATATCTTATTAAAAAATTATTAGCACTGCGTATTTTTGCAAATGATGATAAACC
>CAYUHH010000029.1:0-8534 GCA_964444435.1 uncultured Pseudomonadota bacterium
AATTTTAAGCTCATTAATTCTTCTGGTACCAACACAAACATTTTCTTACCATGGGCATGGTGGTTATCATGGTCGTGGTGGTGGAAGTTGGGTTGGCCCCGCTCTTGTTGGTGGAACAATAGCAGGATTAACAACCGCTGCAATTGCCTCAAGTAATAATTCCCCAAGAACCGTTGTAATTGAACAAGCACCACAAACAACTCAAACTTACGATTCAAAACAAAAAATTAGGCACCTTAAAAAACAATTTAATAAAGTAATTCATGACAATAAACAACTCGTAAAAATGATTAAAGAGCTAAAAGAACAAAACGAACAATTAAAAAAATGGCTTAATTTAAATCAGACAGCGCAGTAATTTTTATACTTTTCTGAATGAGGTCAATACGCACAATGGAGCCTTTTCGCCCTTTGCGAAAAGAGACAACGGCTGTTTTGTATGGTTTTTCAAACAGTATAACTGTTTCATCAGTTATACTGTTTCCAACCATATCCCATCCAAAACGTTCCATTTCACCAACGTAATATGAATACAGCTCAGGTTCAGATTTAGGGGTTGTATAAGAAAAACTTTTTTCAGAAATAGATTGTGCCAATGGACGGCAATTTAAAAGAATAGGAATATCAGACAAACGAGCTTCACATTCTTGTATATCCACATGCGGTCTACGCTCTTTCACACACCCGCAGAGTATTATACAAAGCGTAGCCGCAATGAGAGCTGTTCTCATTACGGCCTCTTTTTTTTTATTTTTTTTCAGGAGCTTTTGAAGCAACTGTTCCTGCTTTTGAAGCTTTTGCAGCTACTTTTGCTTTCTTTTTAGATGCAGCAGCTTCTTCTTTTTGTTTCTTGGTTAAAATCGCTTCTTTAAAGCGAGCAGATTTACCAACACGGTCACGAATGTAATATGCTTTTGCACGACGTGTTTTACCCTTGCGGGTTACCTTTATATCTTTAATAATGGGTGAATAAAAAGGAAAAATACGCTCAACCGATACGTTATTTGCACCAATTTTACGAACAGTAAAAGTGGTTGCGCCACCTTTTTTATGCATAGCAATAACGTCGCCCTTGAAAATTTGCACACGCTCTTTACTACCCTCTTGAACCAATAGATGAACTTCAATAGTATCCCCAATCCAAAATTCAGGATATGACCGTTCAGACATGCCAAGACTCAGGATGGTTTCACTTGTTAAATTTTGCGCTCTCATTATATTAGGCCTTTAAATAGTTATTTTGATAATTCGAATTAAGAGATCTTTATTCCTAATAATATAGCTAAAAAAGCAGATTATGCCAAGTAATAAATTAACTATGTTTTTCGGCCTCCTATTAAATAGACTACCCAAATGATTAAAAAAATTGACAAATTTTAAATTTATGTCAAAATTATAATACAAATAAAATAAAAATTAATTAGGGCAAAATGGAGGCCAAAACTATGAATTATTCACGTTATTTCAAACTTTCGCTGCTTTGCGCAGCACTTTTCACACAACAAAATATAAATGCTGAAGGCGGAATTATTGCAACTTTATGGAAAAGCGCAAACTTTATCATATCAAGTGCCGCAGCAAGCATCTATGAAGAAGCAAAAACTCAAACAACGCAATCAGGCGTCTCATTTGCTCGCTCATGGATTACAAGTGAAGGCTTAACAACCGGAAAAGCACTGGCTCTTCCCGCAATAAATGCATACCGAGCCATTTATCGTCAAAATTACAAAATGCACGACTCACACCCTACACTTTCATTAATGAGCAAACAATCATTAGCCGCCATTACGGGAGCGGGCATCACATACGCAACTGCCAAACTTGACCTTCCACTGCCTATGAAAATTGGTGCTAGCGTTTTGGCTGGAGCATACACATTAAAACAACTCATCAATATGGCATCTCACTTACGAGGTAAAAAATTCCTGATTACTCAGGATAAAATAGGCGCTCCAACACTTGAAGTCCAAACAGGCTCTCCAAAACCTATTTTCATTACAAAAATGCTCGAAGCATTACAAGATATAAGCTTACTCATGCAATTTAACAGAGAAACACAAAACACTATTTCATTATACGGAGACTGTTCAAAAGACGAAAAACGAAATATTATTCGTGCAATTGCAGCTCCTCTTTCAATACCAGTATTTTTTGTAAGCAAAGAAGATATTGAAAACTCTCCTCATGACTTACTTGAAACACTTGTAAACATAAACAATCATGCAAATAGTGCAAAATTCGCGTACGGAACATATTGCTCATTTATCTGTTTTGAAGATTTTGAACAACTTAAAGAAGAATCAGTATTTCGTGCGTTTATTAATTTTACACAAATGAACTTTGAAAGCTTTACAAAAAATATTATTTTTGGATTAAGCAACGAAGAAGTCGTAGATCCACGACTTGGTGAAAAAGAATTTTCATTTAAAATACACGCATCTCATCTTGAAGATAATTACGAAAAACCATTAAAAATCCGTGCAATCAAGGCACCTTCGTTTAAACCTTTTTCATCAGAAGAAGAAAAAGAAGAATTACCTTGTTATGAATCAACAGATCTTACACTTGATCAAATTCCTGGTGGATATCCAGCAGAAATCTCCATGCTCGTTAATGAAATTAAAAAAGGAAGAAAGCATGATAAATCAAACGGAATTCTCTTTTGTGGCCCTCCCGGAACAGGTAAAACCATGCTTGCACGTGCGCTTGCAGGAACACTTAACGTACCATTCTTTAATGTTCCTATGTCATATATTTTCAATGGAGAAGAAAATCCTGGAGAACGTGTAACAACCATTTTTGAAAATGCCCATAAAAAAGCAACAGAAATGAATACATCATCAATCATATTCTTCGACGAATGTGACATGTTACTCAAGCCATTGGAAGAGATTACAATCGAAAATGAAAAACTCGCAGCAAACGCTTTGCGAAATGCCTTAAGTGGATTCTCTGAAGAGGATAAACACAAAATCATCTTTGTTGCAGCAACTAACCGTAAAACTTTTGATGAAGCTCTCACTCGAAACGGAAGGCTTGGAACACAACTTTATTTTGATACACCATCAAAAGAAGTGCGTAAGGAAATTCTCGAGTACTATTTACATAAACAGATACAAAAAGGCCTCATCACAAAAGCCGACGTATCTCGATATGCAGAAGCATATGCATATCCAACTGATAAATTTTCTCCCGCTGACTTAGCAACACTCATAAATGAATCAGTTCGCTGGGCAGAGCACGGGGAGACATCTCTCATCGACCAGATACATCATCAATTTGAAAAAATGAAAAAAGAAAAAGGCTTAAAACATACTGCTCCTATAATTCTCGAAGTCTCTTCTCGCCGATTTGCAGACGAAACAAGCAACGAAATAATTGAAGAATACATTGACGATGCTATTCGTCAATCAGACGCTGCAGGAATAGGCTCTATGGACGACATGAATTAAGACCAAGCCAACGATCAAAAACAATTAACATAAAATTATTTTTTAATAAAGACCGCTGCAGTATACCGAATGCGGTCTTTATTAAAAAATAATACGTAGTTTAAATGGAGGTTTAAATAAATGAAAATTCAACAGTACTTTAAAATACTCTTTTTAGGAATCGCATTATTCAATAACAAAATACTTTATCCAGGAGACTTTCCGCCAGTAACAACTCAACACGACCTATCTCAATCATTTGCTCACGAAGAACGAGATAAACCAAAATCTTATACGTCTCTTTTGTGGGACTTTTTAAAAGAACCTGTTAAAAGGATCCTTGCTGTTTTTCTTGAAGACCTTGCAAAAGACATCGAAAAAACTCTCACACAACCAATAAGAAAAAAAGTTACTGAAAAATTAGAAGCCGGAAAAGCCGTCGCTAAAGAACAACTTAAAGAAACTCGGCAAGCTGCACGACGCCATCTTTACACACTTCAAAACCACTATCCACGAACTACGCATACGACTCAACAACTTGCACTCGCTGGCGCAACTTTTGGATTAACCTCATGGGTACTCCAAAGTGATATCTTACCAAAGAAACACCTTTTTCCCTCATGGATAACAACGCCCACAGGACGCTCTATTGCCGGAGGAATGATGGCACTGCCTATGGTGTGGAAAACAATAAAATTCTTTCTTGGTAAAAAACAATTCGTACTTACCCAAGATAAAGAAGCAGCCAAACCATTCAGACAACTACTCGGCACCGCCCCTCAACCTCTTTTTTTAAAAGATCTACAAGAAACCTTCAAAGATAAAGAAAAATTTGCACACTTTCACGACGAAACAAACAACGCCATTGCACTTTATGGAAAAAGTAGCACAGAAGAAAAAAAAGATATTGTACGTTCACTTGCTCATAATCTTTCAATTCCTGTCTTTTTTATTTCCTCCGAAGACTTGCAAAATTCTCCTCAAAATTTAAGTGATACTTTTACTCATATTTTAAATCAAGCACAAAGAGCACAAGAAGCTAATTCAACATTATGCTCGTTCATCTGTTTTACAGATTTTGATAAAGCTCAAAAAAATGAAAACTTTTATACACTTTTTGAAAAACTAAATGAAAAACTTTTTGAAACCTATCGCAACGCATGGTCAAACCCCAGTAGAACTACCCGGCCAACATTACCATTCGTTATATTTGGCATAAGCGATGAGGAACAAGAAGAGGATGAAGCAAGCGCTCTCTTTTCTTTCAAAATTAAGTTGTCTCACAAAGAAAATAATCCACAAAACCTACTACAACTCTCATTCCAAAAACCACCATCCCTCACCAAAGGTCAAAAAGGGCATTTATCAAGCTTTGAAACACCCAAAATTACCCTTGAAGAAATCCCAAACACCTATCCTGAAGAGATAAAATTGCTTGTGTGGGAAATACAAAGCGAACATGTTCAAGAAGAATCAAATTCTTTCTTGTTCTATGGACCACCTGGCACAGGAAAAACTCTGCTTGCCCATGCACTTGCAGGGACACTTCAAGTACCATTTTTTAATATTTCAATGTTAAACGTCCTCAAAAAACAAACAACTGGAAACGATTATTTTGGAGCAGTGTTTAGAGCTGCACGCGAAGAAGCCATTAAGCGAAATCGACCGTCTATTGTCTTTTTAGATGAATGCGATATCCTCTTGAAGGATTTAGACGATATCGAGGGCGAAAACAAACAATTAGCAGCAATTTCATTACGAAAAAATCTAAATGATCTTGATCATCACATTATATTTATTGCCGCAACTAACCGTACAACATTCGATAAAGCTCTTACCCGAAGCAAACGATTAGGAACACGAATATACTTTGACCTTCCCAATGAAGAGGCTCGCATAAAAATCTTAGAATATTATTTAAAAAAACGTATTTCTGAAGATCTCATAGATGAAGACACAAGCACTTCCCTTGCACATGAATATGCACCTAAAACTAATGGTTTTTCACATGCAGACTTAGAAGAACTTATTATAAAAACTTCCCGACATGCAAAGTTCCATCAATTACCCTTAAAGAAAATTTTTGAAGAAATTACACGTACATTAGAAGAAGAAACCAAAAAAGAACCCGGCAAAATGACTCCTTTAGACGCAGGAATAGAATCTATAAAGAAAATCTTTGAAGAAATTGCACGTACATCAGAAGAAAAAACCAGAAAAGAAACCGGCAAAGTGACTCCTTTAGGCGCAGGAATAGAATCTATGAGCGATGAAGATTAAGACCAAGCCAACGATCAAAAATAATTGCAGCCGCTGAGCGAACCGAAAGATGATTAAAATCTGACAACCCTTTCAATGGCGGCAAAATATAATCACAGCGCTTTAAAACGGCATCAGACAAACCGGATGCCGTTCCTAATAACAATAAAACAGGGCACCCTTCTTTCCAAATTTGCGATTGATCACCATAGGTTATTTTTTCACAAGCTTCATGTTCTTTCGCAGATGTTGCAATTAAAAGAGGTTTTTTACCCGTGTCCACTTCAATCTGTGCCATCGCTTTATCCAATGAATCTACAATTTTCACCGCCTGAACAGCCTGATGCCGCTCAAAATTATACGTTTTTCCAGTTGTCTGCCAAAATCCTAATAATGTTTCAACAATCCGTTGCTGATCCAAAAGAGGGGTAACAAGAAAGTACTTTTTCAACCCATAGGTAGCTGCAGAACGAGCAATATCATGAATATCCAAAGACGTCACAGAACTGGTACCAACACGCCCATCTTTTAAATTGACTTCATCATGCATCAAAGCAACATAATGAGGAGGAATAATTGATTGAGCCTTTTTAACCATAACCTTGTCATGATCAAAAGAACGAAACCATTCAAAATGTCCGCCCAAAAGCGTCCGCTTAAGCGCCTCATTTTCACGCCAATCAGCTATTTTTTGATGATTCCCCGAACGTATAATCTCAGGAACAGTCATTCCTTCCCATTCAAGAGGCTCAGTGTACTCAGGATAATCAACAAGCGGGCCTGAAAAAGAGTCTTTTTCAACAGATTCATCTTTTCCAATAATGCCCGGCAAATACCTCAAAATAGCTTCTAAAAGCACCATTGCCGGAATATCTCCGCCCATAAGCACATAATCACCAACGGAAATGATTTCATCAGCATAATGCTCCTCTACACGCGCATCCATACCCTCATAACGCGCTGGCAGCAGCATCACATGCTTTTTTTCTTGAAATATGTGGGCAATCCTTTTGGTATGGAACTGATTAAGGCGTTTACCATGCGGCGAGAAGAAAATCTTGTACGAGGGGCCAAATTTATGCTCCTGAGAGGTAATTGCACGTGCTATTATCTCAGGCTTTAAAAGCATTCCAGCACCGGGACCAAATGAAGGGGCGTCGATTCGTTTTTTAGGCTCAGCAAATGAAAATAAATCTGTTACCTCTGCCTGAAATACACCTTTTTCCTGTGCTCGTCCAATGAGGCTTTCTTGTAAAAACGGCCTGTATAATTCAGGAAACAATGTTGCAATCGACACCTTCATAAAAACCCTTTATGACTTTCGCTTCACCCTTCGATACAGCCACTTCGTAGCCACTCAGGATGAGCGATTAACTTTTATCTTTCAATTTTCCATTCTCTATTTCAAAAAATCATCAATTAACTAAACATCTAGTTTTAACTCAAAGTTGCAAATGAATAACTTTAATTTTAGTTTCTTGACTCAAGATGACCAATTGTTTATTTCAAAATATACTTCTATCTAATCGCACGACTCCGGTCACCATTTTAAAACTACTCAAATCCGCTCATTCTGAGTGATTCTAAAAGCTTGCTCGAAGAATTGTATCGAAGAATAAAGTACCTTTATTTCTTGAAAACTTTTTTTGATAATAACCTCAATCTCTCAAAGCTACCAACAATTAACGCCTCTTTTTTCTTTCTACTCCAACCTTTTATTCGTCGCTCCATTGCAAAAGCCTCACCTCGCGTTGAAAAAACGTCTAAAAAAACAACCTCAATAGGCAATCGCAACGACGTAAAAGCAGATCAGGCCGCCCGATGTTCAGCTATTCAATCTTCAATAGAATCAGTATGATCAACATAAAATGAGCCATTTTTGCATTTCAAAATATAAATCCAAAAACAGCTCATTAAATTTTATTCTAAAAAATTTATTTTGTTTCTTTAGTTGCTGCAGGAACCTTTTCTTCCTTTTTCTCAGAAACTGAAACTTCTTTTTTGGCCTCTACTGCAGGTGCAGCGTCAGCTTTTTTTGTTTCTTTTACTTCAGCAACTTCTTTTTTAGGAGCTACCTTTTTAGGAGCAACTTTTACTTCAGTTGCTTCAGCGGGCATTTCCTCAACCTTAGTTTTTGCACGCTTTTTATAACTCTTATAAAGTTTTTTAACTGAATCAGAGGCAACAGCACCCTTCTTAAGCCATTCATCAATGCGATCAATGTGAAATTGAACAAATTCACCGGTCACAGGGTTATAAGTCCCCAAGTTATCTAAACATTTTCCATCACGCATCTTACGTGAATCAATCGCTACAATACGAAAAACAGGGGCATGTTTCTTTCCAAAAAGCGCCAACCGTAACCTAACTGCCATATAATATCCTCAAATAACCTATTATTTAAAAAAGTTTCCAAAAGATTTGTTCTTCTTTAAAAGTTTAACAAAACGTTTACTTTGTTCAAATTTTTCTAACAATGCACGTACATCAGCTTGGGTTACCCCCGCACCTTTTGCAATACGCGCAATGCGTGATTTGTCGATTGTATCAGGGAATCGACGCTCATCAGCCGTCATAGAACTAATGATAACGCGAAACCGTTTCATTTCCTCTTCGCCCTGAGCAATCTTATCCTTGCCCAATTGACTGGCCATGCCACCCATTCCAGGCAAGAACTTCAAAATACTTCCCAACGAACCAATTCGACTCATCATCTCCATCTGCTTGGCAAAATCCTCAAGTGAAAAATTACCACTCATAAATGCTTATGCCGCCGCATCTTGCTCCTCTTATTTGATTAGCTCATACGCGCGCTCAAGCAATGTATCAAGATCACCCATCCCC
>CAYUHH010000030.1:0-8457 GCA_964444435.1 uncultured Pseudomonadota bacterium
TTTGCAAATTCACGTACGTTTAGAATGCATAGTGGCCAACGTAAAGCTGGGGTAAGTATATAGGATTATGAAATACAAAGCTATTGCAAAAAAGATACGATATTCTCCTTATAAGTTGAGGCCGATTATTGATGTTGTGCGTGGTAAAAATGCGCAAACAGTTCTCAACTGGCTTTCAACGTATAAGGAATCAGGTAAACGTGTGTTGCCTATTCGTAAGGTAATTGAGTCTGCTGTTGCAAATGCGAAAAGCTTGGATAATCATTCAGTAGAAGATTTATATATTCAAGAGATTCGTATTGATGAAGGTCCAACTCATCGCTATTTTAAGCCAGGAGCAATGGGCCGTGCGCAAGTGCAACGAAGAAGATCCTGCCACATACAGGTAATTGTAGAAGATTTAAAGTCGGCATCGTAATCAAGAGGTCAGTGTGGGTCAAAAAGTTAATCCTATAGGTTTTCGAGTTGGTATCTATCGTGGATGGGATTCCCGATGGTTTTCCAATAAGAAGTATGGGGACCTGGTGCTCCAGGATGTAAAAATTAGAAAATTTGTAGATGGAAATTTAGATAGAGCAGAAGTTTCACGTGTTGAAATTGAACGAACGGGTGAAAGCATTAAGGTTATTGTTCACTCTGGTCGTCCAGGCATGGTAATTGGTAAAAAAGGTCAAGAAATTGATGCGTTGCGTAAGCAGCTTGCATCATTGTTGAACGTAAATAGTGTTGAGGTTTCTGTTCAAGAAATTCGACAGCCAGAGTTGGACGCTTTGCTTGTTGCAAAAAATATTGCAGATCAGCTTGTTCGTCGTGCGAGTTATAAAAAAGCCATGAAGCGTGCGGCTACTTCTTCGATGAGGAGTGGTGCGCGTGGTGTAAAGATTTGTGTTTCCGGCCGTTTGGGTGGGGCAGAAATTGCGCGTGAAGAATGGGTTCGCTTGGGAGCTGCGCCGTTGCATACTTTACGTTCAGATATTGATTATGGATTTGCGGAAGCAAAAACAACGTATGGAATGATCGGCGTTAAAGTTTGGATCTGTAAAGGTGAATATCAACGCCAGAATAAGCAAGCTAGTTAGGAATAAAAATGTTGATGCCGAAAAAAGTAAAATTTCGTAAAGTTCAACGTGGAACGATGAAGGGGCGTGCTAAAGGTGGTAGAACGCTCGCTTATGGCGAATATGGTCTTCAGGCTGTTGAGCCAGGTTGGTTGACGGCGCAACAATTGGAATCGGCTCGTGTAACGGTGAGTCGCCAATTAAAAAAAGTGGGAAAACTATTTTTACGTGTTTTTCCTGATAAGCCAGTTTCAAAAAAGCCTGCCGAAACCCGAATGGGTAAAGGTAAGGGCGCTCCAGAGTTTTGGGTTTTTGTGACAAAACGTGATCGTGTAATTATTGAAGTTGCTGGATTAGCTGAAGTTGATGCCAAAAGAGCTTTGAAGCTTGCTAGTTATCGTTTGCCCATGAAGACTCGTTTTATCCGGAAGGTTGACAGTGAGTAAGCAAAATAAAGATTCAAAAAATTCGTTAAAACAGCTGAATGAAAAGCAGTTGATTGAAGAGATTGACAAGTTGCGACGTGAGCTTTTTAGTTTAAAGTTAGCCGTTGTTTCTTCTCCGCCTAAAGATGTGACACAGTTTTCAAAACTGCGAAAAAGTATTGCGCGCGCGCTTACATATCTTCAAGAAAAACGATCAAATGTAATGCAGGAAGAGGTTAAATAATTATGGTAGCAGCAAAAGAAGAAAAGAAAAGGCGGTTGTTTAAGGGACGCGTTGTCTCCGACAAGATGGACAAGACTATCGTGGTTCTTTTTGAGCAAACGTACGTTCATCCTAAACTGCAAAAAGTTTTGAGGAAGTCTAAAAAGTATAAAGTTCATGACAGTGACAATCGTGCAAAGACTGGTGATGTTGTTGAGTTTTATGAAACACGACCTCTTTCAAAAGATAAGTATATGTCTTTGCACCGTATTGTTTCTTCTCCGGAAGTCGAAGTTTAAGGAAGCTTAATGGTACAAAAGCAGACATATTTAGAAGTAGCTGATAATTCAGGTGCTAAATTAATGCAAGTGATTCATGTTAAAGGGGGAACAAGAAGGCGCTATGCGTATATTGGCGATGAAGTGAAATGTGCAGTTAAGGAAGCGATTCCTGGTGCGCAGGTGAAAAAAGGCGATGTGGTCGATGCCGTTATTGTGCGTACGCGCAAAGAACAGCGTCGTTCAGATGGTTCTTATATTCGTTTTGGTGATAACGCAGGTGTTATTATTAAAGAAAGAGAGCCTGTTGCCACGCGTATTTTTGGCCCGGTTGCTCGTGAAATACGAGCCAAAGGTTTTGCGAAGATTGTTTCATTAGCCCCCGAGGTACTTTAAGGAACTTCTATGAAGAGCGGAATAAAGAAAGGCGATTTAGTCGTTGTAATTACCGGTAGCGATAGAGGTAAAAAGGGAAAAGTTATTGAGATTTTTCCAAAAAAAGGTAAAATAAAAGTAGAAGGGGCAAAAATCGTTACCAAGCATGTTAAGCCTCGCTCGGAAGGGCAAAAAGGCGGGATTATCAAAGAGGAATCTTTTATGGAGTTATCCAACGTAATGGTTGTTGATAAGTCCAGCGATAAGCCTGTCAGAGCTGGTAAAAATAGGCAAAAGAATTGAGGATGAAGAATGAGTAAGGCTCGTTTGCAAGAGTTATATGAAACTAAAATCAAACCTGGGCTTAAACAGGAACTTGCTATTGATAATGTCATGGCTCTTCCAGAGATTAAGAAAATTGTGATTAATCTTGGGCTTAAGTCAGCCGTTGGTGATAGTAAGGCTATTCAAAAAATTAGTGACATTGTTGCTCGTATTGCAGGGCAGCAGCCTGTTCAGACAAAAGCTAAAAAATCTATCGCGGGATTTAAGATTCGCGAAGAGATGCCTATTGGTATAAAGGTAACGTTGCGCGAACAACGTATGTATGAATTTTTGGACCGTTTGATTAATTTGGCGTTACCAATGGTCCGTGATTTTCAGGGCGTTGGCGATAAATTTGATCGCAATGGTAATTATAATTTGGGCATCAAAGATTGGGTGATTTTTCCAGAAGTTGATTATAATATTACTGATAAATCTCATGGTATGAATATTACGATTCATACTTCTACGGAAAAACCTGAAGATGCTCTAGCATTGTTAAAAGCATTTGGTATGCCATTTAAGCGAAACGAAGTATAAGGATTTTTATGGCCAGAAAGGCATTGGTAGAGAAATTAAAATCTGTAAAATATACCGTACGTTATCGAAATAGATGTGAACTTTGTGGTCGTGCACGAGGATACATGCGTTTCTTTAAATTATGTCGTATATGCTTTAGGCATTTGGCCTCTAATGGGAAATTGCCTGGTGTTAAGAAAGCTGTTTGGTAATAGGGAAATATAATGTCACAAGATTCCATAGGTGATTTTTTAACGGTTATACGCAATGGTATTATGGCGTCTAAATCGTACGTTTTAGTACCTTTTTCAAAGCTAAAACTTGATATTGCAGCTCTTCTTAAAAGCGAAGGCTTTATTAAAGATGCTTTGGTTGAAGAAGAAGTTGAGAAAAAGTTTATTAAAGTTTTATTAAGATATGTTGATGGTGAGTCGGTTATTCACGAACTCAAACGAGTAAGTACGCCGGGTCGTCGTCAGTATCGGCGCTTTTTTGAGCTTAAACCTGTTATTGGTGGACTGGGTATCCTTGTATTGACAACAAGTCAGGGAATCATTACCGATAAGAAGGCGAAAAGATTGGCAATTGGCGGTGAAGTAATTTGTGCCGTATGGTAGAGGAGCAGCTATGTCAAAAATAGGAAGAAGACCGATATCATTTGGCGACATTCAAGTTGAAGTCAAAGGCCAAGAGGTTCATTATAAGGGAAAGAATAATTCAGGAATTTATTTTTTACCTGAGTATTTAACGGCAGTGGTTGAAGGTAAAACTTTGGGATTGTCTTTAAAGGATAAGGAGCAAAATAACTTCTGGGGAATGCACAGGGCGTTGCTTGCCAATATTTTACAGGGTGCGGAAAAAGATTTTGAAAAGCTTGTTGAAATAACCGGTTTAGGTTATAAAGGTATTTTAAGTGGAAATAAAATTACTTTTTCACTTGGATATAGCCACAAAATTGATCTTGAATTACCACAAAATGTAAAAGTTGCAATTGACAAAACTGGTCAAAAATTGAATTTTTCATCTTTTGACAAAGAAATGCTTGGTCAAGTTTGTGCCAAAATTCGTGCCTTTAGACCGCCAGAGCCTTATAAATTGACAGGAATTAAAGTTGCCGGAGAGGTGATTCGCAAGAAGGCTGGTAAAGCTAAAGGCGCAGAGTAAGGATAGGTAAATGAGTTTGAAACAAAAAAGAACACAACAATTGCGACGTGCAAAGCGAACACACAGAAAAATTCGTATGACGTCTGCTCGCCCTCGTTTAGCTGTTTTCCGTAGCTTGAAACATTTTTATGTTCAGGTTATTGATGATAAGACTGGGAAGACATTGTGTGCGTGTTCAACGCTAGAGCTTGAGGGTCTTTCTGGCGATAAAAAAGTGCGTGCAAAAGCCGTTGGGCAAGAATTAGCAAAGCGCGCAGTTGAGAAGAAGATTAAAGAGGTTGCACTTGATAGAGGTCGTTTCTTGTATCATGGACGTCTCCAGGCATTTGCTGAAGGGGCTCGTGAAGGCGGCTTATTATTTTAGCGGATAAGGTTTTTTAATGATGGACAGCAATATTTTAGATGTTGTAGTAAATGTAAAAAGGGTGACCAAGGTTACCAAAGGTGGTAAACGGTTTGCTTTTTCAGCATTCGTAGTATCAGGTGACAAGCAAGGTAAAGTTGGTTATGCAATTGGTAAAAGTAGGGATGTTTCCTCTGCCATTGCAAAAGCAACGGCAAAGGCACATAAACATATGGTCGCTGTGTCGTTGAGAGGAACAACCTTGCCTTATCCTGTTGAGGGAAATTTTGGTTCGGCACATGTTGTGTTACGTTCGGCATATAAAGGTACCGGTGTTATTGCTGGTGGTGCGGTTCGTGCCGTTATGGATGCACTTGGTGTTCATGATGTGTTGGCAAAAGCCCTTGGTTCTTCAAATCAGCGTAACGTGGTAAAGGCAACAATGAATGCGTTGGCAAAACTTCGTAGCGCGGCAGATATTGCTCGCTTAAGAGGAAAGACTGTTGAAGAAATTACGAAAGGTTGCGATGTTAACGCTTAATAAATTAGAAAAAACTCATAAAAAAAGAAAAAGAGTTGGTCGCGGCGGAAAACTTGGGGGTACATCTGGTCGTGGGCATAAAGGGCAGAAAGCTCGTTCAGGAAGTCACAATGTAAAGGCTTCGTTCGAAGGTGGTCAAATGCCTTTGACGCGTCGCTTGCCTCGTCGAGGATTTTCTAATCGTTCCCGAGTTGAGACATTGCCAATATCTTTGGAAGCGCTTAATGAGAGATTTGTTGAAGGTGCTTCTATTGATAAAGCTATGTTGATTGATGCTGGACTCGCAAAAAAGAGTGTTGGTCGCATCAAGATTCTTGGTGGGTTTGAGCTAAATAAAAAGTTTGTTATTAGTGCGGATGCTTTTAGTGCATCAGCAAAAGATGCAATTGAAAAAGCTGGTGGTGAAGCACTCCTAAAGGTAGAAGGGTAATATTGTGGTTCTGCTGAAGAGTTTTACCAATATTTTTCGTGTTCCTGAGTTGCGCAAGCGCATGTTATTTACGCTTGGTTCGTTGATTATTTATCGCTTGGGTATCATCATACCGATTGTTGGTGTAAATGTAGCAATGCTTGGTGAGCGATTGAAGCAAGCAACGGGTTTAGGGATCTTTTTTAGTTATTTTGATACTGTTTCAGGTTCTGCTTTAAGTCAATGTACGTTGTTTGCATTAGGTATTAGTCCTTATATTACCGCATCGATTGCGATGCAATTGCTCACGATGGCGATTCCTCAGCTTGAACAATTACAAAAGGAGGGTGACTATGGGCGTAAGATTATCAATCAATATACGCGTTATCTAACATTGGCCGTTGCATTTGTGTCGAGTGTGACATATGCGATTGGTTTGCAGGCAGCAGGGTTAGTTTTGCAGCCAGGTATTGGCTTCCTTGTTTTATTTGTTCTTTCTATGACCGCAGGAGCTATGTTTATCATGTGGGTTGGTGAACAAATTTCATTGTACGGTATTGGAAATGGTGCCTCGGTGCTTATTTTTGCAGGTATTGTTTCACGTTTGCCTGACTTAGTTGCTCGAACAGTTCAGTACGTTAAGTTAGGAACTACCGATATCATTAGCGTTGCTATTATGCTTGCATTTTTCATTTTGATTGTTGCGTGCATTGTATATCTTGAAAAAGGTGAACGTAAAATTCCGGTACAGTATGCTCGACGCATTGTTGGTAATCGGGTGTATGGCGGGCAAAATTCATATATTCCATTTAAAATAAACCCTGTTGGCGTTATGCCGGTAATTTTTGCTTCTGCAGCATTAAATTGGCCTGTTATTATTGCAAACGTTTTAGCTGCAAAGTTTGAGTCTTTACAATTTCTCAAAGACATTGTAAATTCTCGTCCGGTATTTCTCTCTATGGAATTTGTCTTAATTATATTTTTCACCTTTTTGTATACAGCGTTAGTCTTTAATCCTGATGAATTGTCTGAAAATATTAAAAAAAATGGTGGATTTATTCCAGGCATTCGTCCAGGGAAGAAGACAGCATTGTTTTTTGATTATATTTTGAATCGCATTGGATTAGTAGGTGCCATTTATCTTGGTATTTTAGCTATTGTGCCAGATATTTTGAGAACAATATTTGATGTACCGTTTATGTTGAGTGGAGTTTCTCTTTTGATTGCAGTTGGAGTTTCTCTAGAAATTTCGGCACAGGTTGAGACGTTTTTAATCGAGCATCGTTATGAAGGCTTTTTATCTTCCGGCCGTGTTAAAAATAGGATGGCACGTTGAGTATGCAGAAGAGATTATTGCTTTTTTTAGGTGCACCAGGTTCAGGAAAAGGCACATTGGCTCAATGGTGTGTGAAAGATCTTTCTTATGATCAACTTTCAACTGGTAATCTGTGTCGTGAGCATATTGCCCATGGTACAGAGATTGGCAAAAATATAGATTTAGCCTTAAAATCTGGTAAACTTATAGATGATGGTCTTGTTACATGTATGGTAACAGAATGGCTTGCTCAAAATCCTGCGAAGATTCACATTATTTTGGATGGTTATCCTCGTACCGTTATTCAGGCGGAAGCTTTTGATAAATTTGTCGATTTGCAAGAGCATCAACCATTAATTGTTCGATTGAAGATTTCTGAGCAAGCTGTTATTGATCGTTTGACATTGCGCATGGTTTGTTCTGAAAAGGGATGCCAAGCGGTATATTCGTTGGTAGATGGTTCTGGTTGTCAGCCAGAACGTGAAAATGTATGTGACGTTTGCGAATCTCCTTTGATCAAGAGAGCAGATGATGAGATAGTTGCTATTAAACATCGATTGAAATTGTATAGTACACATGAGCAGCAGTTGTTGGATTTTTATAATGCGCAAGGTTATGAGATTGTTGATCTTGATGCAGTTCAGCCAACAGAAGCTATTTTTTGTGAATTTAAGCAACGGGTTCATGGATGATTGTAATAAAAGACAAGTGTGCAATTGATAAAATGCGAGAGGCCGGCAGAAGGCTTGCCTCGGTCTTTGAAAAGATAGAGCCTCTTATTAAGCAGGGACTAACCAGCCTTGACCTTGATATTGAAATAGAGAAGCAGCTGGTACGGTTGGAACTTAGAAGTGAATCTAAGGGCTATTGTGGGTATAAGCATGTGAGTTGTATTTCTTTTAATGAAGAGGTTGTTCATGGTGTTCCATCATCAAAGCAGGTAATCAAAATGGGCGATATCATCAAAGTTGATGTATGTGCTTCATTGAAAGGTTATTGCGCTGATATGGCACGGTTTTTTGCCATTGGAACTCCAAGTAAAAAGATGCAAAAGTTCTTGCAAGTGGCCCAGGAGTCATTGGACTTTGGAATAGCTGAGGCGTGTGAAGGAAATCGTTTGTTTGATATTTCAGCTGCTGTTCAAAAACATGTCGAATCTCATGGATATGGTATTGTGCGTGATTTTGCTGGCCATGGAATTGGAAAGCGAATGCATGAGGAGCCAGAGATTCCAAATTTTGGAAGAGCGGGAGAAGGTCCGATTTTGAAAGCAGGAATGACGATTGCAATTGAACCAATGATTACGTTGGGTGATTATCCTGTATTTATTGAAACAGATGGTTGGACCGTCAAGACGCGAGATAAAAGTTTAGCTGTACATGTGGAGGATACAGTGCTGATAACAAAAAATGAGCCAGAGATTCTTACAAGGCCAATTGCGAGGGTTGGATGAAACAAAATGATGAGGTTGTCCGCGTTGAGG
>CAYUHH010000031.1:0-8457 GCA_964444435.1 uncultured Pseudomonadota bacterium
AAAATGAGATAACGCATGATTTTTCTCCATTTTTAAATTTTTAAGAAGTTCTTCATGGCTTAAATCTTCAAGTTTTTCTGGGGAATTAATTGTTTTTTGTAGCGTAATATCTTGAGGAAGATTATTAACGGCATCAGGAGTTAATAAGGAACTTCCTTCTGCGGTAAGCTTATTTTTGGTTTCTCCCGTTGTGTTAAAGTAGAGCGTGTAAGAGTATTCAGTTGTTGTTTCGTTCGGGATTATTGAATTAAAAAAGCTGATTGCGAATAAAAATAATAAAATATTACGCATGCAATTCCTTTTTTTATTACTTATTTTTGATTGTATTCATTCTTATCACTTTTAACAAGATTTAAGTAAAGAAAATCATTAACGGAGAGCTTCTAAAAATTCATCTACCGGATAGGATGTTGTCATCTCATATCTTAAAAAATTATAAGAATCATGATTTATAGTTGGACAATTTTTTTTGTGAGTGCTTGTAAGTGAGTTCGTATTGCTTGAAGTTGTATTGTTAAATAAGGGTTTTTGGGGATAACTTTTAATTGTTTTTTTAGTTGATCTTTGTTTACGAGAAGTGCCGTGTAATAGGTATAGAGGATGTATCGTTCATTTTCTGTGATGGGTGATGAAAGAGCAGATAAAGAAGGAGGGAGTTTTGTCAATTGGGATAAGGGCGATTGAGATAGAGGTGGAGTAGGTATGCCCATTCCCAAAAGAGGAATATATAAAAAAAGGGATATATATTTTTTCATTTAGTTATCTTTTTTTGATATTGTTTTAAGATATTCTTTGCTGTTGGGGTGATCGTATACTCATATGATTTTGAAAGACGAAGTTCATCATCAAGTATTTGTTTGAATGAAAAAACGCACACTTTTCTATCTTCTGTTTCTATCATCAAGTTTAGGTTTTTTATACTTTTTTTCAATGCTTTTCGATATGAATTGAGGTCATTAACTTCTATTTCATTTATTTTTTTGATGATATCTCCTTTAAAGAAGACGTTTTGTTGTGCGATTTTTGAGCCAGGGAAAATATGACTGATAATGAGACGTGGACTGATGGTATTAACTGGTTCTTTGTACTTAACGAGATATTCATTGTTGTCACTGAGTTTTTTAATGAGATCTGTTGAAAGATTCATAATAACTATTCCGCCCAACATTTCGTAATCAACTTTTTCATATTCGGGGTAAATTTTCCTGATAGGATAAAGGGGCATGTTTTTCCATGAAACTTTGAGCTTTAATTTTTTGCCACGACGATAGATAGTGAGATTGATGATCTCATTTACTTTAAAACGTGAAATGAGATCTGATATTTGTATTTTGTCACTTGACCATGGGACGTTTATTTCTCCAAAGTTATCAATATTGTATTCTTCGATTTGAGTAAGAACGTCACCTTCTTTAATGCCTGTTTGTTCGGCGATTGAATCTTTAAGAACTGTGTTGATGTAAATTCCCTCGACAATATGTCCATTGAGTTTTTTCATTTGCGCAGCATTTGTTGAATTATATAAAATTCCCAATTTTTGCTTTCTAAAAAACTTTGTTTTATAGAGGTCATAGAGAATTATTTTAAGATCATTAATAGGCAAAATGTAACCAATGTTTTCAGCAGAAGGAATTGCTGCCGTTGCGATACCAATAACTTTTCCGTCTTTATTGACGACTGGTCCGCCAGAGTTGCCACAATTTATGGCTGCATCAATTTGAAAATGCATTTGACTATCAATATGTTCTAAGCCACTAATTACACCAACTGTCGTTTTTAAATAGTATTGTCCCAGGGGATAGCCAAAAACGAGAATTTCATCGGTACGGCTGATGAGATCAGAGTCTCCTAAGTTAATAACGGGAATTTCACCAAGTGATTTTTTTATTGATGATAATTCAAATTCTTTGATTTTTAAAAGGGCGACATCTACATCTGGACAGATTCCAATGATTTCAGTTTCAATGTTTTTTCGACCAAGATCAGGAATTTGAATCCACGTATTTTTTGCAGTATCAACTACGTGTGCATTGGTAATAAAGTAACCTTCTTTATTAATGATAAAGCCACTGCCTGATACTTGGCTTTGTTCGGGGGTAATATAGGGTTGCGTCCAGTTAAACTCAGCACTTTCTACAAAGACTTGAACTATTGTATTGCGATATTTTTTTTCAATCGCAGGCCAAATGTTGTTGCTGTATGTTTTGGTGTGAATGAACAAAAAAATCAACAAAAGATAGGAATAAGCGTGTTTCATTTTTAATAACCTTTTTTTATTTATAAAAGATCATTTTAACGAGAGAAAATCAAGTTTAAAAGAGATAGAAGGTTAAAGACGCAAACAATAGAAAGGTAATGAATTTTATGAAAAGTTAGATGGAGGAGAGAGGGGGATTCGAACCCCCGATCCCGCGCAAACGGGATAACGGTTTTCAAGACCGTCGCATTCGACCACTCTGCCATCTCTCCGATCATATTTTATTATAATAATGATTGCTTGAGATGGCAAGTTGCCGACTAGTTATTTTTTCATGGTTTTATTTTCGAAATAAGAGGTTAAGAGAAAAGTTTGTAGAGTTGGTATCCAATGAGCCCGAGTTGTCCAGCTAGTATGGTTACAACGGATGCGACAAGCCCTTCTCTTTTTATTATTGCATAAAATATGGGTTAATATGTCCATGTATTCGTTTATAACGTATCGTGTGACGGATATATAAGTAGAGTAATTGAGGGGATCGTAAAGCATATTTTATTATTTGTCTAGTATTCATAAACATAGGTTCAGGTTCAAGAAAAGGTAGGTCGTCTTCTAGGTGTAGCGTGATGGTTCTTTCAATGTTTCTATATGTTATTTTTGGGCGGAAGTATTGTGGCGGCCCTTCATTTTCTAAACCTTCTCTTAAAGCTTCTTGCATCTTGCGTACTAAGCCAGCGTTTTGCAAGAATTAAATGAAATTTTTCGACGCTTTCTTTGTCGCCAGTTATTTTGAGAATGTCTTCTTCATTAAATGTTTCATGGCAAGAAGGACACTTGAGTGTTTCAATTGTTTCTTTTCGCAATGCAATTTCAGTGAGTTGTGCGAGACAATCGCAACAAGTTTTACTGCATCCACAGTGTAGAGTTGGAAATGTCAGGGTTGAGTGTTCAGTAAAGCATGTATTACATTCTTTTGAGTGAAGAAGTTTTTGAAATAAAGAGACGGTTCCTTTTTCAAGTAATTGGCAGGGCACTTGTTTTGAGACGAATGGGTTGGTTTTGGTTTTAAGTAAATCCATGCCATTTGTCTGCAAAGAAATTAACAGTAAAAAAAATGGTAATAAACATTTCATTTTAACCTCCATTTTAACCTCCATTTTAATAACCTCTAAATATAAGCGTTTTGAATGAAGCTTTTTATTCTCTATTAGAATATCGCGCGTGCTACTTTTGTCAAGGGCCCATTGAGGGGTTTACCCTGGGTTTTCAGGTAAATCAGGCCCTTCTTGTGCGATTTTATCTGACAGATTGTAAATTTCTGGCGATGTAAGATCTGTGATAATAGAATGGCTTTATGAGGTTGCGGTGAAGAGACATGAGCTCTCTTGTTACGGATCGGTAGGTTTGTTAGATAGCAAGTTTTTTGTAGTTCGGTGGGTTGTTTTGCGTTTTTCGAATAATAATGGTTCAGAGATTGTTTTTATTGATGGATCGGTCAAATTTGAGGAGCGTAACATGAATGATACGAACGAGTGGCTTAATGCGACTGAAAGCGTTTAAGCGATTGTTTTTGAGGTTGATGATGAAGATACAGGGTAATAAATGAGTCGGATCGTTATGAAATTTGTTATGGATAATAGGATACATTTAAAGAAGTTATATATAGGAAATATAAAAGATGGTGCGCCCAGGAGGAGTCGAACCCCCAACCTTCCGATCCGTAGTCGAACGCTCTATCCAATTGAGCTATGGGCGCAACAATATTTCAATATTTAAAAGACTGGTGGAGAGAGAGGGATTCGAACCCTCGTGCCGCTTTCGCGACTCTCGCTTAGCAGGCGAGCGCTTTAGTCCACTCAGCCATCTCTCCGAGCTGTCCACTTAAGAATAGCGAAATTGATGGTTAAATCAAGACTAAGTCGCTGGAAAATTTATTTGGTGGTAACTTAAGATTGATTTAGAATTTGCAATATCTGGTGATGGAATAAATTTATGGCAGAATTATCCTCATTTATTTTGGAGGTGAAGGTTTTTCCACAGTCGGGAGCGCAAGGATTTAAGCTAGATAAGAATGGACAGTTGAAGTGTTTGTTAAAGGGGGCTCCTGAAAAAGGAAAAGCTAATAAAGAGCTCGTTAAATTTATTGCGTCACTTTTAAAGATACCACAGCATCATATCCAGTTAGTTTCAGGACAAACGACTCGTTTGAAACGGTTATGTATTTTTACCGATGTACGTTATGAAGATTTCTTACATCTTATTGGGGTGAAGGGTGGCTGACTTTTGCGAGTGAGACTTTGAGGAGGGGAGCGCCATTAAAAAAATAACGGCGTAGTTTGATAATCTGATTTTGAATTGCCAGAAGTTCTTTTTTAAGAAAACAAACTTTTTCTTCGAGTTTTTCTGGTGGAACTCTTCCGTTTTTTCTTATATCGATAATGGTAAGTTGTGCAATATTTAAGTGAGAAGTAATTTTTCTTTTTTCGGCCGTGAGATCTTCAAATTTCTCCAAGAATCTTTTGGGATGCATGCTATACAGATGCGTGATAATTAAAATGAACATTAGATAGGTTTTGCTCATGGAGATTTGCTCTTTTTTCTAAAATTAAGTTAGATAAACAAGAATAAAAAGGAGTTTTTTACAGTATGCCTCATTATCGTTGGTTTGCAATTAGTTTAGACGGAGACGAGTTTGAAGGTGAGCAGTGGGCAATTAATAAAAAGCAGCTTGAAAGTTATCTCCTTAAAAAAGAGCTCGGGTTAATGGGGTGTGAGCGTAAACCGCTTGCATTTTATGAGAAGCTTTCGCTGGGTGAGCAGTTGCAACTTTTTGAACAAATAGAAAGTCTTGTCACTGCTGGGTTGTTAATTTCTCAGGCGTTATCAGTGGTTTCTCGCCATGGTTCTTCGTTTAGAAAGGCGCTTGTTTTAGAGCTATATCAAGCTGTTAAATATGGCGGTTCTTTTTCACAAACATTGGGGAGCTTTCCTCATATTTTTAATCGATTATTAATGACATTGATTCAGGCTGGCGAACAAGCTGGCAATTTGCCTGTTGCTTTTTCAAGTGTGGTTGGATTTTTAGATATGCAGGTGTCGTTACAAAAAAAGGTTCATCAGGCATTACAAGGTCCTTTGATTACCTTGTTTTTCTTTTGTATTGTTTTGCTCGTTATTTTTATGGCAATTATTCCTTCTTTTGAGCAGTTAACGATTGTAACAAATCAAAAAATACCTCAATCGTTACAGCGGCTTATCAATTGGAGTCGTACATTTCAAGAATTGAGCTGGTCGTTTCTTTTTATTGCAAGTGCGCTTGTTGTTGTTTTGGGATGGCTTTTTGCAAAAACGGGAATCTGGAAGCATATAAAGGATTGGTTTGTTACGCATATTTTTTTGGTTCAATCGATTTATTGGAATTTAAATAGCGCTTTCTTTTTCAGAGCATTAAGTTTATTAATGAGCGGGGGAATATCTCTTGATGAATCATTACAATTAGTTGGCTCCTTTGTTGACAATATATACGTTAAGCGAACATTTGATCGCTTTAGCCAGAAGGTTATTGCAGGAGTAACCGTTGATGATGCGTATGAAATATCCTTTGCCAAACGGGCACAGCCTGAAGTTTCGATGATGTTATTAGTTGGAAATGAATCGGGAACCTTGCCGGTGATGATGAATCAAATTTCACGGATTTATTTTGAATGGGCCGAAAAGAAGCTCAAGCGACTGACGGTATTATTGCAGCCTCTTCTTTTGTTATTGATGGGATTGCTCGTTGGTGCTTTGATTTACGTGGTGTATGTGCCGATTATTCAACTTCCTGAAACGTTTACACAGTTTTAAAATTTTTTTCAAAAAAGGTTCGATTGTTATATTTTTTTACCTTTTAATATTCTAATCAGACCGAGACCCGTTAGTATTTTTGTTGCTTTAAATCCTGGCGCTATTGTTATGCATCCCAAACTGTTTGAGCGAAAAGGAAGATGTCCTATTACTTGCTCACCGTTCATGATAAATGCATGTTGATAAGCTTCGATCCATTCTCCTGATGGATGGTCGACCCGAATCTTGAGTTGTTCTGGAGATTGGTAGCTAAAAGTGAAGGCCTCTCTGTCTTCAGGAAGAATATCAGATGGATTATACCCATTCTTCTCTGCAAGCGATGTTAAATCTGCGTAAGAAACAGATTCCATTTCCATTCCTAAAAGTGAATTAATACATATTAAAAGCAGTAATAGCTTATTTTTCATAAAATCCCCCTAAAAATAATGATTTTATTTCATTTATTATTATAGCAAAAACGGCTTAACTTGTCGATGTTAAAAACCGGTGATTGACGGTGTTTTCCTCTTTAGGTACACTTATAACGGTTGTGCCAGGATGGCGGAATTGGTAGACGCACAGGTCTCAAAAACCTGCGGTAGTAATATCATGCCGGTTCGATTCCGGCTCCTGGCACCATTTTAGTTGTTGAGATGATTAAAAAGAGAGGCTCCAGAGTTTGGAGCCTCTCTTTTTAATATAGAATTTAAAGAATAATTTGGTGTTAGGTTATTTAAAATTCTGCGTGATCTGGATAGCGTGGAAATGGAATGACATCACGAATATTTTCCATTCCTGTTGCAAAGAGGATAAGTCGTTCAAAGCCAACACCAAAGCCGGCGTGTGGAATGGTTCCATATTTGCGTAATTCGAGATACCACCAGTAATCTTCTTTATTCAGATTCATTTCTTCGAGTCGTTTTTCAAGAACTTCGAGGCGTTCTTCACGTTGACTGCCGCCAATGAGTTCGCCAATTCCTGGAACTAGAACATCCATTGCTGCAACTGTTTTATCATCTTCATTGCGACGCATATAGAAAGCTTTTATTTCTTTAGGATAGCCTGTAACAATGACCGGTTTTTTGAAATGTTCTTCAGTTAAGTAGCGTTCATGCTCTGATTGAAGGTCGCATCCCCACGAGACGGGGAATTCAAATTTTTTGGAAGCATTTTCCAGTACTTCGATTGCTTCTGTGTAGGTAATGCGTTGAAATGGGTTATCGATAACATTTTTAAGGCGATCGATTAGTCCTTTTTCAATAAACTTATCGAAGAATTTGAGATCCTCTTCGCATGTTTCAAAAAGATATTTGAGAACATATTTGAGATATTCTTCTGCGAGGTTCATGTCATCATGAATATTAGCAAAGGCAATTTCTGGTTCAATCATCCAGAATTCTGAAAGGTGTCGTGATGTATTTGAATTTTCAGCTCTGAAGGTTGGTCCAAATGTATAGACATCGCCAAGTGCGCAGCAATAGGTTTCAACATTTAGTTGTCCTGAGACAGTGAGAAATGTTGGTTTTGCAAAAAAATCTTTTGAGTAGTCTATTTCCCCGGTATCATTTTTAGGAAGGTTGTGCATTTGAAGAGTTGTCACCTGAAACATTTGTCCTGCACCTTCACAATCTGATCCAGTAACAATTGGAGTCATAACGTACATGAACCCACGTTCTTGAAAGAACTTGTGTGAAGCAAATGCAAGTGAATTACGTACACGCATAACTGCGCCAAATGTATTGGTTCGTGGGCGTAAATGTGCAATGGTTCGTAAAAATTCAAAAGAATGACGTTTTTTTTGTAATGGATATTCATCTGAGGGAGATGAACCTATCAGTTCAATTTCCTCAGCTTTTAATTCAAAATCTTGGCCTTGTGCAGGACTTTCAACCAGTTTTCCCTTGATACTGATTGAGGATCCTACTGAAAGTTTTGGAATAATTGAATCATAGTTTTTTGTAGTTTCATTATCAGCAATAACTTGAATGCCACTTAATTGTGACCCATCATTGAGATTAATAAACGCAAAATTCTTTTGATCGCGGACGGATCTAATCCATCCTTTAATGGAAATTTCTTTTCCAATTTCTTGTTTTGAAATGGTATTAATTTTTGTTCGCATAAAAAACTCCTTGCTTTATAAAGTATACCAGATTTTTAGGGAGTGGAATAAGGCGATAGAATGTGATTCTGCAGAAAAGCAAAACTTTGTTAGATTCATTATTTTTCTAAGTATGTAGCTTGAATTGTTCTAATCAGCGAGGCATGTATCTACTTTTTTTTATCGAAATTTCGATGGGCAGTCTGATAAACTTCTCGTCAGTTTGTATGTTCAATTGGAAGTTGGTGGTGCCAAGGACTGGACTCGAACCAGCACGGTATTACTACCACACGCTTCTGAGGCGTGCGCGTCTACCAATTTCGCCACCCTGGCA
>CAYUHH010000032.1:0-8437 GCA_964444435.1 uncultured Pseudomonadota bacterium
ACATATCTGGGAACCGATAACTGTTGATCCAAATAGTTATAAAAAGGAGTACCACTCAAGTTTTTTCAAGATTTTTATTATGGATGATCGATTTGTTGATAATAAAAAATATTTTAAATTATTTTATCCACATCCATCTGTGTACATGATTAAAGATACTTTTCCTTTTGAAAAAAAGAATTTTTGTACTCTTATTGCCGGTCAAAAAACCTCAACATATCGACATGAATTGTATTCAGAGAGAGAGAGAGCAATTAAATTTTTTGAAAAATATCCTAAAGATTTTAAATTTTATGGAAGAGGATGGAGTAAGAGATTTCGTAACTATGGTGGCGGAATTCTGCGGAAAGTAGATGTCTTAAAGAAATTTAAATTTTGCATTTGTTATGAAAATACGGGCGATCAACCAGGTTATATTACCGAAAAAATATTTGATTGTTTTCATGCAGGATGTGTTCCCGTGTATTTAGGTGCTCCTAATATAAAGGAACATATACCTGAGAATTGTTTTATAGATTTTAGAAAGTTTAGAGATTATAAAAAACTTTATGCTCACCTTAAGTCAATATCTAAGGAGCGATATGAAACATATCTTAAAAATATTCGTGATTTTTTACAAAGTGATAAAGCTTTTAGGTTTTCATTTCCCTATTTTATCGATCAAACATTAAATGAAATGTTTCCTGGATATAATCGTTCAGAAGTTTTTGACAAAAAAATTGTACAACGATTAGAGCGTTTATCGTGAAGATTTGTATTTTTTTTTTATTCTTTTTTTGTTTGCAAGCAGAAAAACGTCTAATTGTATTGATTACTACATATAATAATTCAAAGTGGTGCGAGAGGAATATTCGTTCAGTTTTATCACAAGAGTATGATGACTTTTATGTGATTGTCCGTGATGATGCATCGGCTGATAATACATTTGAAAAAATTTCTAAAGAGGTTAAAAGATTAAAGGCAGAAGATAAAGTTTATCTTCATAAAAATTATCGGCGACGTGGAAAAGCTGCTAATATTTGGCTGACTCTTCACCAGATTGATCATGATGTTTCAATTGATGATTCAGATGTGATTGTAATTTGTGATGGGGATGATTGGTATCCACATAACAATGTTTTTAAGCATATTGATGAGGTTTTTTCACAAAATGATGTGTGGATAACATATGGCGGATTTATCGAGTTTCCTTCTGGTAGAAAATGCTGGAATCGAACAATGCCCCAAAGAATAATTCAAGAGAATAAGTTTAGAGAATATGGTAAAAATAGTTCTCAGCAACGATGTTTTTATGCAGGATTATATCGGAAGATAAAAATAGAAGATCTAATGTTTAAAAGTCGTTTTGCGCAAACTGCCGGTGATGTCGCGAAGGCAATGCCTATGTTGGAAATGGCGGCTGAAAGGCACCATCTATTTACGTCATCTATTTATGTTTACAATAGGGCTAATCAATTAAATGATGACAAAGTTAATTTTTCTTTTCAATTTAGGACATGTCGTTCTTTTTTGCGTGAACGGGAAAAGTATCATCGGCGTGACTCGTATTTGAGCGAGGGCAGAGGAGTTGTTGAGACTGTTTTGGTGGCAAGCGATAGGTCAAAAAAGGAATTTAGTGATATTTTAAAAAAATCTTCTGCTCGTTATGTTTTATTTCTTCGTGAAGGTGAGCAGGGTCCGAAGAATGTTGATTTAAATATTATAGCTCGATATATGGATAAAACATGTGCAATACGGTTTGATATACGAAAAAATGTTAATTTAAAAACGAGGGTTTCAGAGCCGTTGGGCGATGGAATAAGTTGCGTTCAAATTGGATGGAATAGACGGGTAAATAAAGATAAGTTTTTTGGGAATGTTTATTCGCGTAATTTTGTTTTAGAGCAAATAGGTGCCCTTAATTTTGAAAAAGCACAAGAGCTATTTTCTTTATGGGAAAGTATTTTATTTTTAAATGGTCGATATCGGGTTGCTTTGTTTTTTGATAAGTAGAGGTTCATTATGAAAAAGTCATTATTAATAGTAAGTTTTTTAGTTTTTACAGGGTGTAATCTCGGGGTGCTGCAAAATAAAGTACGTTTATTGTTTAAATTTCCTACGCGTGATCGGGTTGATAAATTTTTTAATTGTTTAGATACATATTATGAATTAATGTCTCATAAATATCCTTTTAATTTTTTAATTACCTGCGACGAAGACGATATTTCTATGAATAATGATGTTATTAAAAAACGTTTAGAAAAATATGAAAATCTACAGGTGATTTTCGGTACAAGTGCTTCAAAAATAGATGCATGTAACCGAGATATGGATCAGGCCCCAGACTTTGATATTTTAGTTTTAGTGAGCGATGATATGATTCCGGTAAAAAGTAACTATAATGACGTAATTGTTGCTGAAATGTTGAAAAAGTTTCCGGATTTTGATGGGGTTCTTAATTTCAATGGAACGGTAAATGGAGGAAACCTTAATACGTTGGCTATTTTGGGAAAGAAATATTATCAACGATTTAATTATATTTATCAGCCAGATTACAAATCATTTTATTGTGATTTGGAAATGACCATTGTTTCCAAAATATTAAAAAAAGAGTCTGTTGTTTATAATTTGATTATTGAACATCAAAATCCTGCGTTTGGTAAAGTTGATGCTGATAAATTGTTCAAAAAAAATTATCGCTATGTACGTTCTGATAAAAAAATCTTTTTAAAAAGATTAAAAGAACGCTTTGGTTTAAGACTTTTCTCTTCTCAAGAAAAAAAATTAATTACTCGATTGATAAAAGAATGATGTATTTTTAAGGCTTATTTTTTCTCCATGTAGAAAGCGCCATTCGATAAATAATTAATGTGTAAGGTATAATGATGCATTTGCTAAAACCTTCATAAATGGCTTTATTAAAAAAAGTATCTTCATGTGGAATGTTTGTGTGTGACCATTTAAGTTTTTCAACAACATGTCGTCTGCATGCAATATTTCCATTTGTTACAACATGTTTTGCATTATTTAGGTTTTTTGTTAATGTTTTTTTAAAATTTCGATAATGTAAAAATCTTAGTGATCCGTGATTGATTTTATTAAAAAGAAGTTTTTCATTCTTTGTGCATAAGTGTATTAAGTGATCAATTTCGAAATTTTCGAAGAAATACATAATGATTTCTGTTCTTTGGGGGCGGGGAATGTCATCGGCATCTTGGCATATAATAACATCACCAGTTGAATTTTTGGCAGCTTTATTTCTATTTTGTCCAGCGTAAAATTTTTCTCTTGAGGTTATGAGCTTTACGGTAAAGGGTCAGCCTTTATTGGTTAGGTTTGAGATGATGGATAGAGGAACTCTATTAATTTCAGATAAAGATATTACGACTTCGTCGGGAAGGCGTGTTTGTTGCGCATATAGTTCTAGCAGGGGGTAAAGGTGGGGCGCATGGCTGGGATGACATGGGATAATCAAAGAACTTTTTAATGTTTTATTTTTTTTAAAAATTGGATTTATTCGTAAAGTAGAGGTTGTTTTTACACATAAACAAATACATATAATAGAGACTTTTTTGGTATTCATAACTTTCCCCTCGTGTTCTTTTATAGCAAAAGGGGATGTGTTGAATAAAGGGTCTTTCGAATTATGTGATGTTTATAAGTTTTTATAGTTATGTTTTTTTTTACTTTGAATATATTTAAAAAGTTTTAATTGCGCTGCGCTGTGTTTTTTAAAATCATTAAAAGGGGTTTTATTATTGTAAATATAAAGAATCTTTTTTATGAATTTAGTATGTCTACGAGCCATTTCGAGCATCGGCAACATTTCAGCGACGTCACCACTTACTTGGAAAAATTTTCCTTCATACATGAGATCGTCCCGGTTGATTTTTTTGAACAGCCATGCATAATAGGTTCGTAATGCGCTTGTGTACCAATGTTTCATAGTTCGGTAGTTATAGTTTTGAGGAAGTTTTTTACATTGCCCGATTTCTCCTGATGGCCACCTGATAAATTGGCCATAGGTAAGCCAGATATCATCACAAGAATAAGTTTTATTGATGACTTGCATAACGTTGTTGTGTGCAAGCCAATCATCACCATCTAAAATGAGAACAATCTCATCATCTTCACATAAATGTGAGCCTTTATAGCGGTTAGCTGTCGCACCTTCTTGGGAAGTGTTTTTTATAAGAGAGACTCGATGGTTCTGTTTTTTTTCTTTGACATATTTCTCAACCAGTTCGCCGGTTTTATCGGTTGAGGCGTCATCAATGTAGATTATTCGGTAGTTTTTATAGTTTTGGTTAAAGACTGAATCGAGATTTTTTTGGTACCATTCTTGGTTATTATAAGAAGGAATGACGACGACAAGTTTTTTTTGAATGAATTTATGTGCCGGTAAAAATTTTTGAAAGAATTTTTTAAAAAACATTTTTACTTCTTATGTAATTATTAATTTTTTTTCTTACATTTTCATCATATATTTTAAAGTCATTTATGGAGGAATCAATATTTCTAATGAGTAGTGACTCTTTCACGTATTCAACTTTACCATCAGAACGTTCGAGCATTGGATATATCATGGCGAGGTCATGTGACACAGGATAAAATTTTCCTTCATATGGTTCGAGAGGACAAATAAGAGTCTTTTTGGGTACTTTTTTGAACAGTTCTGCGTAATAGGTACGTAATCCTGAATAGATCCATGGATATTTTCGATATAATTTTAATTTTTTTATTAAGAACGGTGTTTTTTTAGAGAATTTTTGCATATTAAGTTTTTGTGCAATTTCTGTTGGCTGATTTTGATAGTTACTGTATACCATGAGGGCATTGGTTTGGTGATATATTTGATTAATCGTTTTGAGAACATTGGAATGTGCTAGGTAATCATCTCCGTCAAGTTCAATAACAATTTCATTGTCTGTAAGTGTGTGGATAGCGGTATAGAGATTTTTTAATTTAAGATTTCTTTTTTCATTTAAAATCAGTGTAACTTTATTAAGTTTATCATGTTTTTTTATATAATTTTTTACGCGTTGCAATGTGCCATCTGTTGAGTTGTCATCAATATAAATTATCTTGTAGTTTTTATAATTTTGATTTAATGCGGATTCAATGTTTTCTTCACAATAAGCTTCGTTATTAAAAGAAGTTATTATGATTATTAAAGGCTTTTCCTTGAAGTCTTTAAGATGAATAACATTGGTAGTAGCTGGAATTTTAGAATGAATTTTATAGAAGAGTGTTAATAATTTTTTTATCATATGGCTTTTTTTGCACCTCTTAAATTGAGATAAAAGAAAAGGATGTAGGAAAAAAGTGTTGCTATGGTACAGCCATAAATTCCAAATAATGGAATGAGGAGAAAGTTCAGAATGATATTTGTTGAGGCTGCGATAGCATTCATGCCTAAAATATCCCATGTTTTTTTCTGAAAAACAAGAATGCATGAACAAAAATAGGTTCCCATAAAGAAAACATATCCCATTAAAATAATCCATACGTAATTAAGTGATTGCACGTATTTTTGAGGGAGGATAGAGGGCCCAATGAATAACGCGAAGATGGTGCCAATACTTACGAGTACCCCCATTATGATCATTGTCCACCACATATTTTTTCTATTTTGTTGCTCAATTTCGTGAATGGTTTCTTTCTTTTTCGCATATTTATTAAGCATATAAGGAATGTATGAAGCACTCATTGGATAGAGAATACACATATTGAATAATTGTCCCGCCATATCTGACAAAGCATAAATTCCAACATTGTCCATATTTGTTAGATACGCAAGTACCCATCGATCGCCTGAAGACAATATCCATGAGAATAAAATATTGGGAATAAATGGAAATCCTAGAATAAAAAGATGTTTTGCATGGCCAGTTATTTTATGGTGAGTGATATAACAATGGGTGTCACATTTGAGGTAATGATAGAAGCCATAGCAGGCTATAAAAAAAATACTGCAGGTGTTTGCAATGATTACACCAAGTATTCCAATTTTCATCCAAAAAACGAGCAGGATGTTCATAACAATGGTGATAAGTGCTGCTCCTATTTGTAATGTGGTCAATAAAAAAGCTTTCATTTGGTTGCGCAGAACTTGCAGGTAGAGTTCAGAAAAAAATTGAATGAAGCTATAGAAAAGTGCGATCGTGAGCATTGGAGTTGTTGCTTTTCCAAAACAAATAATTTGATTGAGTGTATTTTTGTTAAGGAGGCAGCAGGTAATAATTGGTAGTGCGATGAGCAGGTAAATAAGAATAATTCGGTTGATAAGTTTTCTTCGTTCAATTGAATTTTTGTGGAAGTATTCCATCCAAAATGCTTGTCTAAGTCCCAGGTTGAGAAAAATGGGAAAAAGAAGCATGAATTGTTGAATAATTGAGAGTAATCCAAATTCCGAGGGCGTAAAGATATACAATGTTAGAATAGAGGTTATGGCGGTAATTCCTCGCAAAAGAAAGCTTCCAATAGAACATATAAGAAAGTTTTTTATAGTTGATATATACTGTGAATGTTTTTTGATGGAGATTTTAATGAACATAAACAAAAAAAAATTTTTACCTCTTTTACTATTTTTTATTTTAACAGGACTTGGATGTGTTGGGTACTTTCTTTTTAAGAAAGCCTTATATGTTGAACATAAGTTTATGGTTTTTGTTCCTTCGTATAATAACGCTGATTGGTATCGGCGCAATTTGGATTCGATTTTTAATCAAGATTATAAAAAATATCGTGTTATTTATGTTGATGATGCTTCAACTGATGGGACATACGATTTAGTCAGGCAATATATCTCTACGCATAATTTATGGTCGCGAATAACTGTTTTACATAATAAAACGAATAAGGGTGCGCTTTACAATATCTATCGGGCTATTCACATGTGTGATAATGATGAAATTTTTGTAACGTTAGATGGCGATGATTGGTTCTCTTTTTCTGGTGTTTTGTCATATCTTAATAATATTTATCAAAATAAAAATGTTTGGTTTACATATGGACAGTTTATGAATTGGCCAACGAAACGAATGGGATGGTGTAAGCCGGTTCCTTTTAATATTGTAAATGAAAATAAATTTAGAGAATTTGGGTTCGTGGGAGCACAGGTTCGTACGTGGCGTTCATGGTTAGCTAAAAAAATAAAGCTAGAAGATTTAATCTCACCGATTGGAGATTTTAAGGGGAGGTTTTATCCTTCAGCAGGAGATGTTGCTTTAACATTTCCTATATTTGAGATGGCGGGTGATCGGTTTAGGTTTGTTTCTAAAGTTTTGTGTCTACGAAATGTTGCGACACCTTTAAATGATTTTAAGGTGTGTCGCGATAAGCAGCGAGACATTACCAAGTTTTTACGTCGTTCAGAAAAGTATAAAAAGTTGGAAGATAAAAAAATAGTGACACCTGACTTAAGGGCTGATTTGATTGTTTTTTCTTATGATCGGCCGCTTCAGCTTTATGGCTTATTGGAGTCAATTAAAAAGAATGTAAAAGGTTTGCGAAATATTTATGTTCTATGTCGTGCAAGTAATGAAAGTTTTAAGGAAGCTTATAAGAAAGTTAAAGATACATTTAGGCACGTACGATTTATACATCAGCCAACAGTTGAATCTTTTAAGCCATTACTTATGAGTTTATTGAAAAGATGCAATGATTATATGTTATTTGCGGTTGATGATATTGTGGTGACTCATGCAATAGATATTTCTTATTGCAGTCAAAAGTTGCACGAAACCGACGCTTTTGGTTATTTTTTGCGTCTGGGTAAAAACATCAAAGATTCGTATATGTTGGAGAAGCCTTTAAAAAAGCCGGTGCTTCAAAAAATAGATTGTGGAGTACGAGCATTTCGTTTTTCAGATGGAACATGTGACTGGCGATGCCCGTTTAGTTTAGATATGACGGTTTATAATCGTGATAGAATTCTTTCTTTATGCAGTAAGGTAAAGTTTTCATCTCCCAATACTCTTGAAAAGCATGTAAATGATTTTGTTACGAAAAGATATCTTAAGAATTTAATGGGACTGTGTTTTACTAAGTCACAAATTATCAATATTGCTAATGATAAAGTTCAAGAAGATTATGGTTTTACTCGAAGTGAAGCGCTTTATCATAAAGATATTTTATTTAAAAAATTTAATGAAGGTTTTATTCTTGATGTTGATAAATTTAAAGGCTTGGAGAGTTCTTCTTGTCATATAAGTGTTGAATTTGATTTTAAGGAAGTAAATAAAAAGTAAGATATTAAGGTTTCTGCTCAAAAAAGAGGAAACGTTTTAAAACGTTTCCTCTTTTCTTGCAATTTAGTGTTTATCGTGCTGATTATTTATGCCATGTCATATTCGTACATGTATTTTTCGTACATGTCGTATGCATTTTGAGCTTTGGCATACATTTCTTCTTCTTCTCGATCATATTCGTAGTCGTACATGTAGTCTTCATATTG
>CAYUHH010000033.1:0-8381 GCA_964444435.1 uncultured Pseudomonadota bacterium
ATCCGGTGTTCAGAGCTTACCAATATTAAATTTTGCGACATTGATATGGACGAAAAAACGATACGCATTTGGGGCAAAGGAAATAGAGAGCGACTCGCACTATTTGGAGATAAAGCAAAACAGAAAATTATTAATTATGTTGAACATGAACGAAAAAAAGTGTTTTCTCAGGAAGAAAATCTCTTTGTCAACAATCGCAATGTACGCCTGAGTAGTCGCGCCATTCAGCGAACACTTGAAGATTTTAGACGTTTTCTCAAAATAAAACGCCCTATTACCCCTCATAAAATTCGCCATACATTTGCAACACATTTACTTAATCAAGGAGTTGATCTTCGTTTGGTTCAAGAGTTATTAGGTCACCGATCATTATCAAGCACTGAAAAATATACCCATGTAACCTTACAGCGCCTCACAGATCTTTGTAATCGCCTTCATCCTATTAATCAACTCTTAAAAAAAAATGATGATTCAAATCAAGCAACCTAAACCAAAAACCATTCGCTCTATTTTTTACTTTTTCATAGGGTGCGTGATTATTGGTATTGTACGCTTATATTATTTACAAATAATGTGCAATGAACAGCTATTACTACAAAGCGAACACAACTTTGTCCGTCTTGAAAAAATTCCACAACCACGAGGGAATATTACCGATACAAATGGATATATCATTGCAACAAACAAACCCATTGTAAACCTTTTTTGGCAGGGCACCGGGCGAAAAAAATTCACCCCCCAGCAAGTACACCTTTTAGAAGAAATCGAAAAAATTTTAGAAACAACCTTATCTGAAGAAGATCGAAAAAAATTTTCCTATGCGGAACAATTTGAAAAGCAGGCCTTAATCACCCCCGACATAGATTTTCAAAAACTTACACTATTGGCAGAACAACTGGGGCATCATGCTAATATCATGATAAGAAGCAGCTTTAAACGCCATTACCCTTATCGAAAACTTGCAAGTCACATTATTGGTTACCTGAGTTATCAATCAGAACCTAATGGGCGCATGGGCCTCGAAAAAATTTATCACGATACCCTTAAAGGAGATCCCGAGATAAAAAAACGCACCGTTAATGCCATTGGCAAATCCTTGCAAGAAGAAGCATTTAAAGTAGGAACAGCCGGCCAAACAATTCAGACAACTTTAAATTTTACCCTACAGCAATTTGCAGAACAATTATTTCCTTATGATTGGGCTGGCTGTATGATTGTAATGGATCCAGAAACGGGGGCCTTACGCGTCGTTGTATCACGCCCCAGCTTTGATCCAGGCATGTTTCTCAAATCAATCTCACATGAAGAATGGGCAAAAATACAAAGCAAACGACCATTTTTAAATCGAGCGTTTGAAGCATGCTATCCGCCCGCATCACTCTTTAAACTGGTCGTTGCAACAGCTGCTCTTGAACATAATATTGTAACCCCAAAAACAAAAACTTTCTGTAAAGGTTTTATTAATTATGGTGGCAGGCGCTGTCATTGCAATAAACGAGATGGTCACGGCGAAATTAATTTTAAAGAAGCTGTCGCCCTTTCATGTAATATTATTTTTTATGAGATAGGAAAACGAATATCAATTGATACTATCGCTGACTATGCGCATCGCTTTGGGCTGGGAAAACCAACGGGCATCCATTTCCCTGAAAAAACAGGGCTCATTCCATCATCACAGTGGAAAATACAAAACAAAGGTGAGCGATGGTGGCAAGGAGAAACCGTCTCTGCCTCTATTGGTCAAACATATCTACTTGCAACGCCTCTTCAGATTGCACGCATGCAATCTGCTATTTTTTCAGGCGTCCTTACACAACCACGCATTTTAGAAAACGAACCAATCATACAAATACCCCTTGATATTAACCCTAAAACATTACGTTTTCTCAAAAAATCGATGCGCGCAACCGTAAAAGAAGGGACAGGAAAACGACTACGTGATATTGAAGATTTAACAATTTATGCAAAAACAGGAACAGCTCAAATTAGTTCGCTCAAACAACGCATGCTAAAAAGTGAAGAATATCGTGAACATGCCTGGTTTTTAGGAGCCTTCTCTTATAAAGAAGAAAATCCATTAGTTATCGTCATTTTAGTTGAACATGCAGGAGGATCAAGAGCTCCCACCTCTATTGCTCGAAAATTTTTACTAAAATATAGAGATTATATGAATCAAACATACATATAATAGGTTGAACAGCGTCGAGATTGGCAATTCACACACCCAATATCACTCTTACTTTGAATCTGTAAACTCGCATCTGTTCCTGTTGCCAATAAGGCCGATATTAAAAATATACTTAAAAATAAAACTTTTATGATCTTCATGACATCCCCCATTTTCTTAAGTATGCCACAAACAAACATTATGTTTCAATAAAAAGAGTTTCTAGCACATGCGCTACTTTATCACGCTCATCATATAAAATACCATTCATCTCCAATGATTGAGCCGTTGCGATATTTTCAGCCATATCATCAAGAAAAACACACTCTTCTGGCAAAATCTTATGTTTAGCGAAAAAGTAGGTAAAAATACGCGGGTCAGGCTTAGAATGACCGGCCATACTCGGAATAATAATATCATCAAATAATTGCAAAACCGATGAGTGATAACCCCATAAAATCTTTAAAGTATCTTCATGCCAATTAGAGATAACAAAACAACGACAACCTTTTTGTTTATATTTTTTGAGAAGCGCAATTCCCGCATCTAATGGTTTATACGGATCTACTTTTTCACCTGCTAATGCACGCCTCAAAAGAGTCTGATCCCAATCAAATAAAACATTTCCTAAATCAAATATTAAAATCATCAATCTCACTTACTTAAATGGTACAACTACTGCTTTTTTTATCGTAAAAAACATATAGTTAAAGAGTACTAGTAATGATGAAAAAAGGAAGATTATCCATGAAAAAAATACTTACTCTTTTATCATAGCAAAAGCCATTAAAACACCACCTCACGATGAAAGTTTAGCTGTTTTTTGAACCTTTCAACAAGCTCAATGAAATGGCTCGGGCAAAAAGACTTAGGAAAAACATATACTTTTACCCCCGTTGTAAAACTTCCCGCTGAAACAATCAAACAAAAGATGAAAAAGTACCACAACAAGCAAACTGTTCACTCACAGAACTCTCATAATAAAGACAATAAAAGGAGCGAGGATTATTTATCCTCGCTCTAAAATCTTTAATTTGCGCAACTTTTATTTAACTTGTGCAACTTTTTTTGCAAGACGACCTATTTTACGAGCCGCGGTATTTGGATGAATTAATCCTTTACCTTTTGCACGAGCTAATCTTGCTTGAGCATCGACAAAAAATTCTTTTACTTTGTCTGAAGATACTTTTTCATCAAGCGCACGCATTAATTTTTTAATGGAAGTACGCAATGCGGTAAGACGATTCAAATTTACTTTGCGTCTATTTTCGCTTTGAAGCGCACGTTTTTTTGCTGACTTAATATTTGCCATGTAATAAACCCTTATATAACCTTTTTAACTATGCCTTTTTTTCGGCACTTCGTACAAACCGCCGCACGATGAACAACCCCTTTTGGATCATCTGCATAAACAAAGCGCATGGTGTGAACGTTAGGATACACCCAACGCTTAGTTCGATTATGCGCGTGACTTACCGAAAATGTCGCACGTGGTTTTTTACTGCATACTGCACAAAACTTCATGAGGTTACCGCTTTCTTTAATAAATCTAGTTTATTTTAGTGTACCGAAAATAGCATTTTTTTCAAGGTGTATTTTAAAATTAAAAAAGAATATTAATCACAGACATTAAACCGGAAAAAATTAACCGTGATATACGCACCACAATTCTATCTTCAGACCCTTCAAAAAATCTCGCTCCGATAGCAGCTAAAGCTTGTTCCCCATTATCGACAAAAAAACGCCCTCCTCTTCCAAGAGCAAAGCCACCTAAACCTGCAAATAAATGATTCCAACCAGCGCAAGAGAAAGCATAAACATTCGCTAATAATGAAAGCTCTGATTCTCGATGATACCGACCTAACATAGTAGAAAACATAAAAACGTGCAAAGGCCGCCACATCCCCTCATAACCATATCTCCTTGCCACTGCACCGAGAACAAGGTGTGGCATATGGGCTCCACCCACACTCGCTGCAAATCTACTTACAGTTCGAACAGGAACAGGAAGAGCACTTCGCGCTAAAAATTCTCCAGCCCCAACAACTAATGCACATTGCAAAGCACGTCTTTCGGGAAATTGAAGCGGCAACCTTACTCCCTCTGCGATACCACCCCCTAAGCCTGCAAACAATGACATTTGACGCGCAAGTAATGACAAGTTTTCATCACGATATAAGCCTAAGCCAAACCCTGCGAATGCACTTACAGAAAACATCCGGGATGCTGTCTCTATCATCGGGTTACCTGGCAACATTCGCCCTAATACGTCCACTGAAATGTGAGAAGCTTGATTCACACTGAGTGCAGTCGCCATATATGAACCTATTCTCCGAATTGAGTAAGGAAGATCTTGTTGCCCTCTTAAAAATTGTCCGATAGCAAGCGCTCCGGCCATGTGACCCATACGCTGAGCCCATGCAGGCAATCGCCGCAACAACGAACGATGTAAAAGATAATAAAGAGTAGATGATCCTGTACCTACATGCACCAGATTTCGCACAGACTCGGGCAAATACCGTCTTAAAAGATAATTGTCCAAGATATAATATCCTGCCACAGCCATCCCCGCATAACCCAAACGTCTTTGCATAATAGAACGGCGATCTTCCTCCTGGTGATTATAATCACCATGAAACTGATAAACACCATGGTCAGCCGGTAATTGAACACCTCCTTCTGCACCATTAACCTGTTCTATAGGAACAATATCTAATCTTTCAAAAGGAATTACCTCTAAATGATCTGCTGCAACCGGTCGCCGACACGCAGGACAAGTTGGATTATACTCGAGCCACTGTAATAAACAATGATGATGAAATATATGATTACATCCGGTTTTTACAATAGGAACATCGACATTAAAAACATCCATACAAATCGAACAATTGGGCTCAACCTCAATACGTTCTTCCATTGCATATAAAAAGGTTGGCGCACATAAAAAGAACAATAATAACCATAAAATTTTCATTGAATAAACTCCATTAATTTATAATTGTTCGGAATTTTCTGATGAAGGCGCTCCTGTAGCAAAAAATGCACGTTCGCCAAAAGGACCTAAAGCTACGCTCCAACGGGCGAACCTCTCAGCTGGAGTCGATTGCTCAGTAATTAAACGCATACCAGCACCAATTCCCCATCCTAAGCCAGCACATCCAGCATAACGAAATACAGTACGTATCGGGACAACCATTGTTGTATCTATCATTGCCAGTTGAAACTCAAGGGAAGAATTAAGAGAGGTTCCACCTGCTCCTAAAACTGAAGAAGTCAAGACTGCTAATCCTGGGGTCCACTCTACTGAAGAAGGAGCAAAGCGAGAAACAAGTCGATTAAGGACATATAAAACGCCTGTTCTCACGGCAACCCCACCAACCAACTGCATCCACTCCGGAACACGTTCATCAACATGCTGGTGAACACGATTCTGAACATTTCGCATCCAAGCCATACCATTATAAAAACGCATATATACCGAGGCCAATCCCCGTTCAAGTGGAGACCCAACAACAAATGCCTCTGCTCTCTGAGGAATAAACGCATTTATACGCATCAATTCTTCACCAGAAAGACCTAATTCACCAATAATCACTTCACGCCTACAAAAGGGGCATCTAAATTGAGCTCCTATGCGTGACTCTTCTATCCACGGCAATAAGCAGCCACGATGAAAACTATGATCACAAAGTAAATTAATTGGCCTTATGTCAATATTCTCTCCAGGGACTCCCAAACAGATAGCACAATCAATAGCAATTTCTTCATGATGAGCAACTTCGTCATCTAAATTTGCAGGATTTTGTTCAGATTGATCATCCATTGAAAATAATGAATGAGATAAACACAAAAGTGAAACTAAAAATAAAACACGACTTTTCATTGAAAAACCTCCATTTATCAATAAGATTATAATTTTTTAAGTCTTTATTAGGCTACCAAAAAACATTCGTTTTGTCTATTTGAAATTCAAAGAAGCCTCAAGCTATAACGCGAGGAATTTTGGGATCAATCGATTGCATCGTTTCATAATCAATTACTTTGAGCTGAAGAGCCAAATCACGAGGCCGAATTCCTTCCTCCTGCCCAACGACAAGCACCTCACTTCCCACGACAACGCCGGGGAGGTCGGTAACATCAAGCGTTACCGTATTCATGGCAATGCGCCCAATTATGGGCACTAAGCGACCATTGATCATCATATGCCCACAATTTGAAAGGCGACGATAATAACCATCATAAAAACCAATGGAAATGATAGCTATTTTTGTCTCCCGTTGCGTTAAAAAAGTGTTTCCATAGCCAATATATGAACCTTTGGAAAGAGTTTTCAAAGTTAAAACTTTACTTTTCCATCTCATAATCGGCTTTAATGAAAAGGCCGCTTCACGCATCTGTGCAGCACTCAATAAAAGAGCATCTTTATAAAGCCCATAAATAAGGCCACCACAACGAACCATAGTGGTACATTCATACGCCTCTGGAAACGCTAAAACGGAAGAGGTACTCGCAATATGAGTAAATTGAAAGGTTATCCCCTCTTTTTTTAACGCTTCTAATAATTTCTTAAAAATACGTAATTGCTTTTGTGCATATGCAATACCACAACTCACACTTGCAAAATGAGAACAAAAACCAACAAGGTCAATATGATCATTATTTTTGAGAAAACGAGCAACATCCTTAACTTCATGAGGCAAAAACCCCAATCGAGCCATTCCCGTATCAACCTTCAAGTGGACCCGAGCCTTCTTATTAAGAATTTCTGCCTGAGCACATACTGCTCGGGCACATTCCCAATCATAAACAAAAACATCTATATTCTGTTTGATCGCTTCACTAATCGGAACATCATAACAACCCAAAACTAAGATCGGCTTCTTTATACCTTGTTGACGTAAAAACAATGCGTCACTCAAAAGAAATGTGAGAAGATAATTGACCCCATCATTCTCTTCACACAACTGCGCCATTTGAAAAAGTCCATGGCCACAGCCATTTGCTTTTAACACCGCACCCAGATATTTTTTATTTCCTATTAAAAGACGCGTTGCAGAAATATTCTCATTAAATGCCTCACGATCTATTTCAATCCAAGAACCCTTATGAAAAAAGGTTTCATCATGACCCATCAATGAATTAACCAACAAAAGAACCTTGACAAACTGTCCCATTTACATTCCTCTCAGCTATTTTTCCTTTTTATTCTTTTTAAGATAAAGAATGCAAATAAAATAAAATAAAAATAATGATAAAACGGAATTCAGTTTTTAAGACGCCAAAAGTTCACGTAATTGTTTATAATTTTTTTCACCTATCGCAATAAAAGTATCAAATTGAGGACCAATATTCGTTCCATCAAAACTTGAAACTATCGCTCCCGCTTCTTGCAGAATAATCATTCCAGCGGCAATATCCCACCAACTTAAATTATGAAAAATTGTCCCATCAAATCTGCCAGCCGCAACATAGGCCAAGTCTAACGCTACTGCCCCCATAACACGAACATCGGCAACGTATGTAATAATTTTATGAATATATCCAACACAATCGTCAAAGTTGTGCGAACAGGTATAAGGGAAACTGACAGCAATAAGCGACTTATCAAGCGCACGATCACTTACCGCTATTTTTTTGCCATTACAAAAAGCACCGTTGTTTTTATAGGCTGAAAATGTTTCTTTTGTTACTGGTGAATAAATAACACCTAGTTGAGGAATATCTTTGTACGTCAACGCAATCGAAATACAAAAATAGGGAACATGACAGGCGTAGTTTGTTGTTCCATCAATCGGATCAATAACCCAATACCAATCACTTTCTTCGGCAGTTTTTCCATTCTCTTCTGCCCAAAAAGGAACTGTTGAATCAATTTTTCGCAATTCCTGCATAATAAAATTCTCAACAGCAACATCTACCTGCGTTGCAAAACCTGCATCCTTTTTATAATGATACTCTAACGGCTTACTCCAATACTCAAGTACAAGCGCCCCCGCTCGCATGGCAATTTCTGAAACCTTCTGAACTAAACTTTTATCAACAATCACGCACAATCCTTTTTTAATAAAATACCCTCCTACGAAAATTATTTCCACCTTCCAGCTGGAACGGCCAGCAGCCTGCTGGACCCGCAAACATTCCGTTTGATCGTGCAGCATCAATAATTATGACATACGTCATAATTATCAAAAGCCATTCCTGCGCTTACATATCT
>CAYUHH010000034.1:0-8074 GCA_964444435.1 uncultured Pseudomonadota bacterium
TCTGTTGGCTTAATAGGATACGGCTTAATGCTATGTGGTGCCGATGAGATTATCAAGTGCAAATCATTTCGTAAAAAATAAAGATTTGTTTTTATAATAATAGAAGAGTTCCGCGAAAAATCGCGGAACTCTTCTATAACAGGGGCGAGCTGTGTATTATGTCCTTATTATTTTTGCAAGCGTTAGCGCTTTTATTGTTTTTAAAGCTATATGGATGTTTTATTCTCGACGAGTCAGAACGGTTATAGTTGATGATATTGTTATTGCATATCGAGAATATGGAAGTGGTGTGCCTTTATTACTTATCTCTGGGTATGGTAGCAAGATGACCGTATGGAGAGGTCTTTTTTTATCTCAATTATATTCCAAATATAAGGTGATTATTTTTGATAATCGTGGAATGGGATTAACTACTTTGGGAACAAAGGAATATACGTTGCATCAATGTGCAGAAGATTCCAAGGGTTTGTTGGACGCATTAGGTATAAAGAAAGCATTTATTCTTGGGTATTCAATGGGCGCAAGTGTTGCACAGGAGTTGGTGTTGAAATATCCAAAAATGGTGAAAAAGCTTGTTTTGGGTGGATCAAATGCGTTGGGTAAAGCGCAAATGGACCCTTGTGTGCAGCGAGCTTTAGCAGATTTGACGGGAAGTAATAGCGTTCTTTGGAAGCGCCGCTTACGTTTGATTTTTCCTCGGGAGTGGTTAGATCGCCATTCTTATTTGATGAACATAAAAGTTACGTTTAATCGGTTCGTTATGAGAAAGCAGGTTGTAGCGATGCAACAATGGAAGGGTACGAATGAGCGGTTAAAAGAAATAAAAGTTCCAACGTTGTTGTTTGTTGGACAAAAAGATGTGGTCACTCCGCCTGCAAATACCATTTTTATTGCAGAACAGATAGCGGGAGCCTGGTTAGTACAGTTTGAAGGAGCTGGGCACGGTGTTGTAAATCAAGAGTCATATAAAGTTGCGCAGCTCATAAAATTGTTTTTATCTGATTGAATGAAATTGATTAAATATTGTGTAGTTCGCGTCACCTTTCGATACAACCACCTACGGTGGCCACTCAAGATGAGCGATTTTGATTTTTTTATTGTTTCAAATTAATTACTTTAACCGCTAATTCTGAGTGATTCTGAGAGTTTTTACTCGAGGAATAGTATCGAAGAATAAAGTTCATGTTATTTTTATTATGTTTTATCAGATTAATTTTTTGAAAGCGTTCGTTGTCCAAGTTCTCTATCAAGGCCAAGAAGCGCAGCTTTATTGTCTCCGATGAATTTTAATTTTTCAACGAGTTCATCAGCGGCGGCTTCTTCTTCGACTTGTTCGGTTACGAACCAATTAAGAAATGTTACTGATGCGTAATCATGTTCTTTTTGTGCGAGGGTCATTAATTCATTTATTTTTGAAGTAATATGTTGTTCATGTTTGAGCGCTGCTTGAACTGCATCAAGAGGATTTTTCCATGTAAGCTGTGGCGTTTTAATTGCGGTAAGTTTAACCGTTCCAAATCGATCATGAATAAAGTTAAAGAATTTTTCACCATGAGAAAGTTCTTCGAGCGTTTGGAGGTTCATCCAGTGGGCAAATCCTTTGAGATTCATTGATTTAAAGTATGCTGCCATGGATTTGTATAAGTATGCTGAGAATCATTCTTCATTGATTTGTTGATTAAGTGTCGCTTCAATTTTTTTTGAAAGTGCCATCGTTATTACTTGTGATTTTTTAGTTATAGATTTTCATTAAATATATCGGAATTTAAAGTATCTTTAAAGTTTCATATTGGTTCTTAAAAAAAATCGTCAGATTGTGTTTTTATTGATATGGTTTTGTTTTTACAAATTTTGCAGAGGGTTACTATGAACATGATGAAGCGTTTTATAAAGTGGTATCGTCGACCAAAATCTCGAGGGGCAGATTTTTTTCAATTTCTTATTATCATTGTTCCGCTTGCATTTATTATTCGTACGATTGGTTTTGGCTTGTATCAAGTTCCGACGGGGTCGATGGAAACAACAATGCTTGTTGGGGAGCGTTTTTTTGCGGATAAATTAATGCCTCTTTTTAAGCCTTTTATGCATGGTGACATTATTTCGTTTAATAATCCTGTGTATGATTATTCTTCAAATAAATTACTTAATTGGTGGCAAATGTATGTGTGGGGTCCTGATAATTGGACAAAACGGATAATCGGTGTCCCGGGAGATCGTGTCAAAGGAACTGTTGAAGATGAAAAGTCTGTTGTGTATCTCAATGGTAAAAAACTCGATGAGTCGTATGTTAATACGCATATGTTAATTGCGACTTTTAATCCATATCGTGCTCGGCAGTTTGCAATGAAGTCTTTTGCGCCTTCGATACCCCTTGATTTGCAGCCCTATTATATTATGACGCTTGAAGAACTTAAGGTAGGTAGACGCAAGGCTTTGCGGAAGGGTGAACCTGATATACGGTTGCCATATACCTCAAACAAAAATTTGGGGACGTTTGGTTCTCGTCTTGGAAAGAGGGTTGATGAGTTTGATGTAAAACTGGGCGAAGATGAATATTGGGTGATGGGTGATAATCGCAAAAATAGCAGTGACTCACGAGCGTGGGGTCCCTTAAAACGAAAAATGATTCATGGTAAAATTGTTTTTCGTCTGTATTCAATTGATAGTGAAGAGGCTTGGTTTATTCTTGATTTAATAAAACATCCGGTTGATTTTTGGCGTCGCATTCGTTGGGAACGTTGCATGCAATTTGTTTGCTAATGGGAACCAAAAGTTGCAACTGCGTGCGTTTATGATAAAGTAATAATATACAAAAAGGTACGAAAATGAGACGAATTTTAGCAATTATTTTTATTTTGTTTTTGTCGGCATGTAGCTGTGGCAGAAAAAAAGGAAATTCTGATTTGCTCGTTGTTAATGTGCTTGATCAAGAGTTCTATAATGATTGCCATATAAAAGGTTCAATCAATGTGCCTTTTGAGCAGTTTGAAGAATTCGCAAAAAAATTAGATAAAAATACGCAACTTGTAGTATACTGTTCGAATTATCAATGTACCGCCAGTTTTCTTGGTGCTCGTATGTTAAAACAAATGGGTTTTAAGAATGTGTGGGCTTACGAAGCTGGTATGGCGGGTTGGTATCAAGATAAGCTGCCAGTTGAAGGTTCTTGCAAGCAATCTTATTTAACGATGTCTAACAAGCCGTTAGATGGTGAAAAAGAATCGGATGTTGAAATTATTACAACGCAAGATTTGCAGCAAAAGATGTTGCCTCAGGATAAGCAAATATAAATTTGTTGCGTGAATTTGAAATTTATGGCGGCATAGCCAAGTGGTAAGGCAAGGGTCTGCAAAACCCTTATTCCCCGGTTCGAATCCGGGTGCCGCCTCCATAATTGGACGCCGGGGTGGCGGAATTTGGTAGACGCAAAGGACTTAAAATCCTTCGGACGTAAGTCTGTGCCGGTTCGAGTCCGGCCCTCGGCACCATTTTAAAATGGTAAAAAATAAATCAAACTTTCAAAAGTTTGATTTATTTTTTATGACCTGAATACCCCATGGTTTTTAAACCTGGGGATGAAAGGTCGTCATCCAGAAACAGGCAGGGTTGGTTATCCCGATAAAGATGGAAATGTATGGGTTCCAACAGGACCAGGAGGAGATGCGCATGGGGGATCACATTGGGATGTGCACTATAGAAAAAGTAAAAGATATGACAATGTATTTCCTGGCGGGAAAGTTAAACCTGGAAAAAAATGAGAAATAATAAAAAATATTACATTATTTGTACACCACTTACTTTTTATGTTTCTGATGATGAACGAGCCTTTTTTGAGTGGATAAAAAGGATGAAAAGCATCGATACATTTGAAGGGATTGGGCGCGAATTGTTATCTCTATTTTTCATCTAACGATATTTCAAGAGAAGATCGTTTAAGCTTGATGGCTCTTTTTGATCGTTATCACCTTCAAAATCCTCAACAGCTAGAAATTTTTAAAAACAAATCCAATCAAAGTTTATTTTTTATAACCTGAATGCCCATGGCTTTGAAGTGCCAGATGGGAGCTATAAAAACATCTTTCCAGGAGGAAGGGTTTGAGGTGAAAAGTGATAAAAAATATTTAATATGCAAACGAGTAACGCATTATGATCAGTTAGATGAAGAGGCTTTTTTTGAATGGATAAAGAAACTTGATTGTATTGAACGATTTGAAGGCATTCGAGATGAGCTTTATTTAGATTTTGTTGATCGTGATTTGGAGTACGATTATCTAAAAGAATTATGTGCATTATTTAATCGCTATAAAATTGGAATGAAACAACTTGGTCGATTTATTTTTTGTGTTCCATATATGGATTAATAAAAAATAAGACTTGACAAATCCTGTAAGGTTCATAAGTTTTACAATGAAGGTACTAGTTTTGTCGTTGCTCTTGGATATCTGATTTGTAAAGTTAAAAAAGGTATAGGGAAGTTGTATGAACAAGGCAAAATTAGTTGAGCAAATGGCAAAGCTAACCAAGCTCCCTAAGTCCGCGTGTAAAAATTGCCTCGAGTCTTTTATCAAGGCAGTTGGACAATCGCTCAAGCAAAAACAGCCTGTAGTGCTTACAGGCTTTGGAACATTTACCGTTATAAAACGTAAGAGTCGTGTTGGTGTTAATCCAGCGACTGGTAAAAAAATGACCATTCCGGCAAAATCAGTTCCTAAGTTCAAACCGGGTAAAGCATTAAAAGATATGATCTAAGGAATAAAGGATTCCTAAAGGTTGTGAGGGTGCGAAATTTCGCACCCTCTTTTTTTGTGATGATTTTTATAGATTAATCTGTGTGCAACATATTATAATAAAGAAAACGAGGGGGAATTTATGGAGTGTCGTTTCTTTATTGTAATATTGCTTTTTTCATCTGCTTTAGGTGTTGGATCGTTCAATAAGCTGGTGAAAGCAATAAAAAATAATAAAATTGAAGTTTTTCACCATGAGCTTGAAGCTGGGGTGGATGTTAATAAGAAAACATGGGGGGTAACACCTTTGTATATTGCGGTTCATTTTAATCGTCCTCAGATGATTAAGCCGTTGCTTGAAAATGGGGCAGATATAAATGTACTTGCTGGTTCAAAAAAAAGAACGGCTTTACACAAGGCTGTTTCTAAAAATAATGAAGAAATCGTGCGAATTTTAGTTGACTGTGGGGCAGATACTTCCATTGTTAATAAAAAAGGAAAGACGTCATTGCAAGAAGCAGAAGAGAGTGGAAACGAGGTTATGCTAGAAGCATTGAAACAGCTGTAAGTAAAAGGATAAGAGCTTTTCATTATTCTTAGTTATTGTATTCTTTTATGTAGCGTTTGTTATATGAAAAATTTGAAATAAATAATTAATGATTTAGGGAGATAAAATGTTTCAATCAACGAATGTTCCTGCCTCAAGTCAGGCACCATGGTGGGAATCGCTTGAACAATATTTTGAACAGATGATCACAAGGCTTGGGGTAACATTGCAAGATATTGTGCAAGTAATTTCATTTTTTGGCGTTGGCTTTTTTGCAGGATTTCTTCTGAAAAAATATATGCGGTATTTTTTTATTGTAACGTTATTTATGGTTGGCTTTTTTATTGTTTTTGATCATTTCGGCGTTATCTTAATTAATTGGAATCATGTACAACAGCTTACGGGCATTGATCCTTCGAGTACGGTTCAACAATGTGGAGAATGTATCATGATGGTGATTCGACAAAACCTTGTATTGACTTTGAGTGGTTTTTTAGGGTTTATTATTGGATATAGAGTTGGCTAAAAAAGGAAGATCATGAAAAAATACGCGCAAGCGCTCGGAGAAATTTTATATAAGCGTGGTGTGTTAAGTAAAAAAGATTCGCAGTCTCTTGTGCGTGATTTTGACGGGACTGAGCAATCTCAATTAAATTACTTTTTACTCGATGAAGGTCTTGTTGCAAAAGAAGAATTATTACAGGCATTGAGCGAATATTATCAGGTGCCTTATTTTGATGTTCGGGGCTTTCAATTTAATCATGATTTAATTGGTTTGTTTCCTCAGGATTTTCTTCTTCGCAATGCGATAGTTCCCATTATGTTTGATGGAAATATTTTGACAGTTGTTGCGGGTCATCCTGATCAACCGGGTTTGCGAGAAAAGATTCGCCAATATACAACTCATCACATTGAATTTCGTGTTGGGATTATTCGAGATATTATTGATGAAGCTCGGGCTTATTATGAAGAGCCTCCTGCTGATGTAGGGGAAGCGGAAGAAAAAGAGGCTGAAGAAAGTAGCGAAGATATTGTCGATTTATATTAATCTTTGAATTTTCTTAAGGGGGGAATGGTGAGTAGATATGATGAAAAATATCTTTCCGTTGTTACGATTGTTGATAAAATTATAGAAGATGCAATTGAAGCAAAAGCTTCAGATATTCATCTTGAGCCAACAGAAACAGAGTTGCATGTTCGTTTTCGCATCGATGGGGTTTTACAATTGCGGCCATCTTTATCATCTCAAATTCAACAGCAGATTATTTCACGATTTAAAATTTTAGCAGCTATTGATACGGCAGAGAGTCGTTTGCCGCAAGACGGAAAGATTCGTTTTGATACTCAGTCAGGCAAGGTTGATTTACGTGTTTCAACATTTCCATCTATTTATGGCCAAAAAGTGGTTGTTCGTATTTTAGATAGAGAGTATAATTTTTTAAAATTTGAACAACTTGGTTTAGACAAACGTTCATATGCTATTATTAAAAGCATTTTAGATAAGCCACAAGGACTGTTTTTAGTAACGGGCCCGACCGGTTCTGGGAAGACAACGACATTGTATGCATTGTTATCATATTTAAATAAACCAGAGAGAAACATTGTTACTTTAGAAGATCCTGTTGAATATGATATCGAGGGCATTACCCAGGGACATGTTATTGAACGTGTTGGGTTTGGGTTTGCGGTGGGAATGCGATCAATTTTACGGCAAGATCCAGATGTCATTATGATTGGTGAGATTCGTGATTCTGAAACGGCTCGGACAGCTGTTCAAGCCGCTTTAACTGGTCATTTAGTGTTGAGTACACTTCATACGAATGATGCTTCAAGTACTATTATGCGGTTAGTTGATATGGGGATTGAGCCTTATTTAATTAATGCAGCATTGTCTGGTGTTTTAGCTCAACGGTTAGCTCGCAAGCTTTGTTCGTGCAAGAAAAAACAGGCGGTTTCTGATGAAGATAAGAATTTGCTTAAGGCATCTGGTGCAACAAAAAAAATATTAAATTTCCCTGTCGGATGTGAAAAATGTAATCATTTAGGTTACAAGTCTCGTATTGGTCTTTTTGAATGCATGCCGATGAATGAAAAAATGCGGGCAGTTTTAGAGAAAACATTGCAGCGAGATCTCGTACAAAAAGAAGCAATTCGAAATGGGTTGCGAACGTTGCAGCAAGAAGCCGCTCACTTGTTAAATGACGGGATTATTTCTTTAGAGGAATATATGCGTGTTGTTTAAGCATTTTTTATTGATCAATATTTGTTGCTGCATCAAATGATTTTGCTGATGGTGCTTGTGTTGCTTGAGAAAATTCTTTTGCCGATGGAACATCTATTTTTAGTTTTAGTTGTGCTGCTTCATCTTCCGCTGTTTGTCTTTGACCAGATTGTTTTGTGTGTGTCGCTGAATTTAAATCAAACCAAATCGTATTAGGCATATTTGCCGCAGTTCCGGCGCATAGAATAACAGGGGGGATAAGAAGCCTATTGCAGGCTGGTGGAATTGCTGGTGCTAACAGGTTAAAGTTTGCTTTTTGTGATTTTTCAAGTTCTTCTTGAGCTTTTTTCAGAAGAGGTTGATTCTTTTCAAGAGCATTATTTAATGGTTCAAGATTTTTTATTCCGGTTTGGCCGATTCGATTGTATCCATTAATAATTTCTTGAATTTGGTTCAGGACTTCTTCTACTTTTATTTTACGTTCTGGATCGCTCATAATAACTTTAAAAGCTTCTAAGTATTCTGTTGGAGACGTAAGTTCTTGAATGATACGTTCTGCATTAAGGTGGATTTCTTCTT
>CAYUHH010000035.1:0-7872 GCA_964444435.1 uncultured Pseudomonadota bacterium
CCATGCTCTTCAATGTACTAAAAAAACATGGACAAAAGATCATATTCTTGTCATGAATGGCGACACGCCACTTCTCTCGGAAGATCTTCTTCAAACGCTCATTAATAAGCACCTTGCAAATAAATCAGCCATGTCTTTCATTGTTGCTCGCAACGTTGATCCATCTATCCAAGGGTACGGACTCGTTGTTACACAAAACAATCAAATCAAAATAGTAGAAGAAAATGATATCACAAAAGATTGTGACGATCTTTATAATCTCAATGGAGGCATTTACCTCCTTGATAGAAATTTCTTAGAAAAATACATTGACACCCTTCCTTGTGATAAACAAAGCGGCGAAGTATATCTCACCACCCTCGCTGAAATTGCAAGCGAAAATGGCCTCATAATTAGCATCATTGATGCAACATTTGACGAAGTACGCGGCGTTAATACTCAACGCGAGCTCTGGGTTGCTGAACAACTTAAACGATCCCAAATCATTGATCATTGGATGCAACGCGGCGTTCGCTTTTCAGCTGCACAAAATGTCCACATTGATGAAATGGTAACAATCGAAAATGGAACTTACATTGGTAACGGAGTTCAACTCTTTGGAACAACAAAAATTGGAAGGAATTGTTCAATCTGTGCATTTAACATCGTCAACAGTTCGACAGTTGGTGATAACTGCTTAATTAGGCCTCACACCATTTTAAAAAATAGTGTCATCGGCAACAATTGTATGATAAACTCATTTACGTACATACATGAAGGAAGCTTTATTCACAATAACTGTTCCATCGATACATTCGTAGAATTAAGAAATGAAACGATAAGCCAACATGCAATTCCTTCACCAAAAAAAGGCACAACGTTTGTCGCAGCATTTAAAACTTCAGTAAATAAAAGATTTACCGATACCTTATGATTCGATTTATACACACAGCAGATTTACACTTCGGTGTAGAAAATTACGGAAAAATTGATCAAAAGACGGGAATGCATTCCCGTCTTTTGGATTTCGATCACGCCTTTAATTTTTGCATTGATTATGCAATTAAAGAAAAAGTAGATCTTTTTCTTTTTTCAGGCGATGCGTACAAAACCGCTCTCCCCAGCCCCACACAACAACGCCTTCTTTTACGAGCATTTTTAAGATTATATGAAGCTCATATCCCTGTAGCAATTATTGTGGGTAATCACGACCATCCCTTAAGCTTCGGAAAAGCGCACGCACTCGATCTCTTTAGTGCTCTTCCAATGAACGGTTTTTATGTTTTCAACAAACCAAAAGTTCTCACTATAAAAACAAATCATGGCCCCGTTCAAATTCTGGGAATTCCATGGCCTAATAGAAGCTCCTTGATGCTTAACGCAGGTACCACCACAAATTCAAGTACCATAACTCAAACTATTTCAAAAGAAGTTGGCAAACTTATCAGTTCATTGGCCCAAGATCTTGATCCACAACTTCCTTCAATCTTAGGCGCACACCTCACCATGAGTTGCGGAATTTTTTCAGGATCAGAAAAACGCGCTATTTATGGAACAGACCCCATTTTTCTCCCTTCGCAACTTGCAATACAACCTTTTGATTATGTTGCATTAGGACATTTACATCGTTATCAAGTTGTTCATAAAGAACATCCACAAATCATCTATTCCGGCTCCATTGAACGAATCGACTTTGGTGAACGAAAAGAAGAAAAAGGTTTTTGCGACGTAACCATTCATGATAAAGAAACTACAACACACACGTTTATAAAAGCACCCACACGCCCCTTTATTCAAATTGAAGTCCATTTAAACGAAACTGAAAATCAAACGGAACAAATTTTACGCACAATAAAAACCCATTCAATAAAAAATGCGATCGTAAAAATTGTTTATCATGTTCCAACAAAAAAAGATGATCACGTAGACTTAAAAGCAATTCAACGAGCATGCATCTCAGCACAATATCTTGTGGGAATTTTTCCCATCAAGCAACTTGTAATGCGCGAACGAAGAGCACAAGTAAAACTTGATATGAAAATAGAAAATCTTTTGGAAGAATATTTCAAACAAAAACCGGAGCTGATAGAACGAACGCCAGAACTTATCACAAAAATTAAAAAAATCATGCAAGAAATAGAACAAGAATAAAGACAAAAAAAATCGAATTAACTAATTTAAATAGGTTACTTCAGCAGTCTTGAGAATATCATCATTGTATTGCTTAAACACAGCATCAAACTTTTCCGCTTGAAGCTTTTCAAAAATTTCTTTACGCCGCTCAGCAAACGACACTCTATCTGGTTTTGCATGATTTTTCAAACGGTACAAATCAAAACCATCAGATACTTCAAGGACCTTAACTTCACCAATTTTCATTTTTTTAATAAACTGCTTATCTTCTGCAAGTTCAGAATATGTTACATCAAATGGAACACCCCAATGAATCTTGCCTATTTTTACATTTGATTCTGGACGTTTTAAAGATTTTTTCTGAAGTTTTTTCGACATGTCATCACGAAATGAAGCGTGTGCTGTTTGCAAGTAATAAACACCTTCTTTGTATTCAGAATGTTTTTCCCAATATTCCTTGGCATCTTGTTCGCTCACAATCACCAGAGAACGCAATTCCTGCTCCATAACTCCACTTGAACCATAAAGCTGCTTCAAAATATCATAAAACTCTTTTACCGACTCAAATCCAAAATCCCGAGCCATTGCAGCTAACGATTCAGGAGAAACATCATTTCCCTGGGACATGGAACGAAGGTATTTATCAACATCCTCATCACTTACAGATATGCCAACATCTTCAGCATGTTGATATTTTATCACTTCAAGCGCATATTCACGAACATCATCTTTATTGTTTGGATCACGTGAAACACCATCAAAGCCACGGTGAACAATATCAGAAGCTGTAACAACTTGAGTTCTCAACGCCCCATCAACGACCACCTTAAGTTCATCTAAAACAAGAGCTCCATTTTCTCGTGCAAGAAATGACGTAAAAATCAAACATAAAAATATTCTTTTCATCAACATGTACCTAAATATGGGGAGGCAATCATACGCCTCCCCCATCAATTATCTTATGCAGCTTTTTGCACTGGATTTGCTTGAGCCAATTCCTTTTGGCCAGAAGAAGATGGCACTTGTTTTTCTTGTTGCGCCTTTTCTTCTTTCATAACTTGAAGCATTTTGGCTTGCTGCCCTTCTTTTTCTTTCTTTTTATTTTCAAAATATGCATGGTTTACTACAAAACCATACTCTTTTTGATATTCAGGAATCTTTGTTTCAAATACTCCTTCAATTTTTTTGTTCATCAAAGATTCTTTGATACGATCCTGAACTTGTTCAAATTGGGCATATTGAGCCTTTTGTTTATTCAAAGCTTTCACAACCCAAAACTCTTTATCTCCTGCTTTAATTACAGACAAAAGAACGGGAGCAGTCTTTACTTCAAGAAGTGCTTCTTTTACGGTTGGATCAATCATACTCATTTGACTTACTACGCCAAGATCTTCAACTTCTTTTTTCACTTCTTTTGCAGCTTTTTCAATGTCTCCTTTGAGCTCATTAACTTTATTGTAAAATTCTTTTGCTGCTACATCTGTTTCAAAACTCAATCCTTTTGCCTCAACACCGTCAGGAGACACCATTAAATTAGGATCTGTTGCTTTATTTTCATTGTAATATTTTTGAGCATCACTATCGGAAACTTCTTTTACATGCTTTTGAATAAACATTTTTTGATTTAGCATAATGTCGAGAGCTTTCTCAGCTTGCTCACGCATTTTTTTATAAGCTGCATCAGCTTTAATGTTGCTTCGCTTTGCCCATTCATTCAATGTCAGTTCACTGAGCTTTGCACGTTCAAAAATTTGTTCTTCAAAATCTGGCATGAACTGAGCCATCATCTGCATTTGAGGGTCAGCACCTAATGTTTCTTGCATAAATTCTTGAAATGCATTAACAGTCAACACCGGCTTGCCGTCAATTGAAACTAAAACTTCAGAATCAATAACCGCTTCAGGCGCAGTTACTGCAGGAGAAGCTGCCTCCTTTTTGCTTAGATCACACTTTTCACAAGAACAACCAGAAAGCAACAATAAAATAGAAAAGAAAAGACTACCGAATCTTATGTGAGTGTTCATCATAAATTCACCTATTTTTTATAATGAAAAAATTTCTTAAAATCGCTCATAGTTTATCATAGCTTTTTTTATTCTGCAAAAGCCTCACATAGCTCGACACGCAACGAACGCTGTAATAGACGCCGGTTTCAAACATAATAATTCGCGCGCAACATACTTCAGTGTATTACCCGTTGTCATCAAATCATCAATTAAAATAATATGCTTACCTTTATACCATGTACAATCAATTGCTTGTGATAATATAAATGCATTCTTTACATTATCTACGCGTAACTTAATTGGTACATCTGCTTGATACATTGTTTGAGCAATACGAGTTACCAAAGGAGCAGTATCAACGCCCTTCTTTTTCGATAAATATTTTGAAATCTCTTCTGATTGATTAAAACCTCGTTGCATTCGACGAGTCCAATGAAGCGGCACGGGAACCAACACATCACATAGCAATTGAGAAAAATTTGTTTTTTGCCATATCAATTCAGCTAAAATATAACTGCCTTCAACTTTTTTACTTCGCTTTGCAAGAACAAGTGGGCGTAAAAATTCGTTATATCCTGACAACGCATAAACTTTTATCTTCTTTGTTGAAGTAATAGCTAAATTATATGAAACAATTGGTAAAATTTTTGTAAAACAACTTGCACAAAAATGAGATCGAACCAATAATTTTTTCTTGCAATGCAAACATACAGGTGGCGCAAAAATAAAAGAAAGAAATTCAATCAAACGTTCTAACGAAGCCACAAATCATATCCCATACATACAAAAATAAGAACAATCCATGTATAAAACCCTGCAAGTAGATCATCCATCACAATTCCTGCAGCCCCGCCTAATTTTTCAAGATTTTTAATTCCGAGAGGCTTCACAATATCAAAAAAACGAAATGCAAGAGCTACACCAATAAGCCATGGCAACTTCAAAGGGAAAATACTTGCTGCGAAAAAAAAACCTACAACCTCATCAAGAACAATCTCAGATGGATCATGATGCGAAAAATTTTTCAAAGCTCCATGAATAATAACAACAGAAAGTCCAACAAAAATTACGATACTATGGAACAAATAAAAAGATGTTAATCCTAAAAAAGAAGCTCCCCATAATACAAAGAGGGCAATGACCGTCGCCACCGTACCGGAAGCAGGAAGATATCCTATTGGTCCTAAAGTTGAACACGTAAGACAAAACTTTTCTAAATATGTCATTTGTTTTTCGTCATCTGTAAAATTAAAATAAAAACACCAATATCTATGAGCACATCCGCAACATTAAAGAGCGGCCAATGAAATGGTCCCCAAGAAAAAAGAATGAAATCAACCACTCCTCCATAAAGAACACGATCAATTATATTCGACGCTCCACCAGCAATAATAAAAAGCTGCCCAGCAATCGAAGTGCCCTTTCTACATAATTGCCACGACCACCCCACAATAATGCATAAAATAACAGAAACTAGTCCTGTTACAATAAAAAACCCCAAGGGATTATCAAAATAAAACAAACCAAATGAAACGCCACGATTAAACATAAGCTCAAGAGAAAACCAGTCAGCAATTCTCAAAGGCGTCACCAAATGATTTAAAGCAAACCACTTCGTAATGCGATCAAAAACAAAAAAAACGGCGACAAATGAACCCCATCTAAAAAAATTACACTTTCTCATCTAATTTCAGCCCCCAACTCTTGTAATCGCGAAAGAACTGCTCTATTAACAAGTTCAACCTCTACCCCCGTTAAAGTCTTTTCAGGGTGACGCATGTAAAAACGAAATGTTAATGAACGACGATCGCCCCACTCATCTTTACTAAACATATCAAGCAATTCAACATCATAAATTCGATCATTTGCTTTTTTAATTAATTCCGAAAGATGCCCAACCGTATGTTCAAATGGCACAAGCATGCTTACATCATGATACACGTATGGATATTTATTGAGCGGCTCAAAACAAATCTCTGGCACCTGATAATCGATTAACATCTCTGCATCCAACTCAAAGATAAAAGCTGAACCTTGTCCAACGTTTTCTGCAAACCGCTCATCAATCATGCCGGCATATCCAATAACTTTTTTATTATGCTTTAAAACCGCCGTCTGATGCTGATTGTACCATGGCGCTCGGACGCCTTGTGCCTTCTCCCATATTATCGGCATATGAAGCATCACAAACAATGAAGAAAGTAGTTCTTTTCCATCATAAAAATTACGCTTGCCACAATAATCCCACAACACCGCTGCAAGCGACTTCTTTTCATCAGCTGCAATTTTTGAACGCATATGCCAAACTCGATTCAATTCAAAAAATCGCAATTGATCAGCCTTTGTAATATTAATGTGCACATTCTTCAAAAGATGCGGAACTAATGATGTCACTAACCGGGTTACGTTTTGTGAAAGCGGATTTTTTGCACGAACAGCATCTGTTGGCTCCCATTTAAGTTCACGTAAAAATGATTCATCATAAAATGGATAATTTTGAACTTCATGCATATGCAAGCCAAATGCACACTGTTGCTTAATTTTTCGCACATTCATCGGTGCATGAATATCATTCGGCTTCATCTCACGCGTGGGCATTGAAAGTGGAATATTATCCCATCCCCAAAATCGACCAACCTCTTCAACAATATCAACCGCAATTGTTACATTTTTTGTCCCACGAAACGGAGGAACGACAATTTCATAGTTAGCTGGTTTAAAAGGTTTTACTGTGAAATCAATCTTTTTCAACGTATCAACTACAAATTTTTGGGGAATTTCAACGCCAAGATTCTTTTCAATAAGTTCATGCGAAATTTTCAAAATGAACGGTTTAAATTCTTTGCCAACCGAAATAATGGGCCCCGAAGTTTTATACGCAACCTTTTCATCATCAAGAATTTTTAAGAATCGAGCAAGAGCTGTAATATTTTGATTTGGATTAAGTCCTTTTTCAAAACGAACAGATGCCTCAGTTCTCAACCGAAGACGTGAACTCGTCTTTCTAATAACGGAACTGTCAAAATTCGCAACCTCAAGAAAAATCGATTTCGTTTTACGTGAAACGCCGGATGTTAATCCACCCATAATACCCGCAAGGGCCACCGCCTTTTTATCATCTGCAATAACCAAATCATCCGATGTTAATTTCACAATCGACTCATCAAGAAGTTGTAACTCCTCACCTTTTTTAGCCATGCGCGGCTTAATCAGATTGCCTTCAATTTTTTCTGCATCAAAAACGTGCATGGGCTGACTTAGGTCAAGCATAATGTAATTGGTTATATCAACGAGCAAATCAATCGGACGATTATCGGTACGAGCTAACAATGATGCCATCCATAATGACGATGGTTTATGTTCTATTTCAGAAAAATACAGGCCAGCAAACCGTCGGCATGCTTTTGGCGCTGCATTAACAATGGAAAATTCATTCTTTTTGCAAAAATATTCTTTTTCAACTTTTTTAGGCACTATTTTTTTGAGCCCTAGATCAAGCGGCTTTAAATCTAAATCTAAAATTGCGGCAAACTCACGTGCAACCCCACGAACACCCCATAAATCAGCACGATGTGTTACCGACGTATTATCAAGTTCTAAAATGTAATCATCCACTGCAATATTCTTTTTCCAACTTCCATTTCTTTGCGAAAGAGGACATGTTACTGCTGGGACAAGTCCTTCTTTTGATTCAGCACCCAAATCTCTCACCGTTGCTCACTCTATTTCTTTTCCACTCTTTTTTACAAGAAAC
>CAYUHH010000036.1:0-7239 GCA_964444435.1 uncultured Pseudomonadota bacterium
TCTCTGAGCAAATTTGAAGATGTTAATCCTTTTAATGCACTTCGCGGTCTCGATTAAGATTAATCATCCCAGTCAGCTTCATCTTGAATATAAATACCATCATCACGTAAAACAAAAAAGAAAAAAGTACTTTCTTCTTTCGTCCATCTTCGTTGAATTTCTTGCATAACACGTCGTCCATCAAGGCATTGCGCTATAACACAATCACATTGAGGAAGAATACTATTTCCAAAGTGCGAAACATCGGGAGAAATATTACAAGTTATCACTCTTTTTTTATCAAACCAACGAAGAAACATTAGTTTCGCACTTTTATCCTTACTACAATTTTGAAATACAAAGTAATTTTTTTGAAGAACTGGCTGTAAATAACGCTCTGTATCAATTGAAACCGACAGATGCCTATCTGTTTTTGCCCAAGATGATTGATTAAAACCCCAAGAAAGAAGGGGTAAATCTTCTCCCATTTCAATATGAAAAAAATAACCCGGTGTAACCATTAATCTTTTTCCATGACCTGATTTCAAAACAAAAGATAAAAAAATTTTATCTAAATAACTGTTTTCTTTTTTTCCTTTTCCCACATTAATCGTAATATCATCAGATCCTTTATTAAGAACAATAAGAGGAACTTTGCCGCAATATTCTTTTTCCTTTAACAAATCAAAATCGCTTATTCGACTCTCACACTCTTCTATTGCAATAGAAGTCCGAGAGTCACCTTCCCGTTCCTCCATTGCAAAACAAAAAGAAATAAAACATAAAAAATAAATATGATAAAAAATAAACACCCTAGACTCTTTACGTATTCTACAATAATTCATAAACTCAAAAAAAAGAAAGGATTAAATGAAAAAATCAATTTTATACATATTCTTTTTATCGTTCCTCATTGGATGCGATCAAAAAAAGAGCGAAATAACAAATGAAATTCTCAAAATTAAAGCGGGCAAAGATTTTACCATCGCCTTAGATAGCAATCCAAGTACCGGACACCGATGGACACTCTGCAATTATACTCCAACAAGTCTAATCAAACTAAAAGATCATCAATTTGAAGAGGGAAAAGCCAAAAAAAACAAGGTTGGCGTACCAGGCAAAGAAAAATTTGTTTTTGAAACTGAAAACATTGGACATCAAGCAACTGTTTATATCAACTTCAATTATGTCGGCCCTGCTCAAAATGGAAGCTCCCCTGCAAAGCAAGTCTTTTACACGTTAAATATTACTTAATACTTAACAACTCAGGATAGTGAGCATTTCTTACACGTTTGCTTGTAGCACGTAAGTAACGACGGCGACTATAATTTTTTATTCTATCCACAACCTTACAAAGCCTACTTATAATCTCATGAGGATCGGTATAAAAATATTCTTCATCGATCCTCTTTTCATTGCTTCGACATAAACGACTGTTCCGAATATAAAAAAACATTTCCCAAATCATAAGTTTTTTTATATGACCATCCGTTTCATGATTATATGGATTATACTCAGGCACTAAAACCTCCCTTATAATATCTACATAACACGATGAAATCTGATTTTTTTCAAGAAATTTTAAAATTGATTCTTCATCAAGGAGCGGAAGCTCAAACTGCTTTCCCTTTAATCCTCGAGGAGAGTGCTTATCCATAGCTTTAATACAAAAACACGAAACAAATAAAAAAAAGAAAAGACAAAAAGACTTCATACGCACCCTTTCAACCGATATATCCAAGTTGATTATTAAGAATAGGCAAGACTTTGAACTATTTCCATCCCTTGAAAAAAATAGTCACATCATTGTAGAGTATAAGTATAAAACGAAAAAACCATTATGGAGATCATGATAAAAAAAATTCTTTTGCTTAATTTACTCATTCCTTTCCTTGCTTATGCAGCTAAAAATAACGAACATATTGTGCCAGCTCCAAGTGAAATAATAACATCAGAAAAACCTATCTGCGTAAATGTTGATTATTCAATGACCGTCGTATTCCAACTTCCCAACCCATATGCAGGCACAGGATATCACTGGACTCTCTGCAACTACGACCCATCAGGACCACTTAAATTCAAAGAATTAAAAACCGATACAGAACAAGTAAACTTTACTTTTAAAACAACACCCGATCCCGGCTTTCCACAAGGCACCATTCTTTCTTTCAACTTATTACCACCAACAGGAATAAAAGCCGATAAAAGTATTACGTACGATATAACAATTGAAAATGAATAACAAAACAGGAACTTTTTCGCTCAGGATAATTTGAAAATTAAAAAATTGCCTAACTCATTCATTGGCTATTTAATTTTCAAATCCATGAATTCTTTGCTTCCTGCGCATTACCATAAATCAACAAACTAAATTTAACTTTTAAGCGCAAGAATTGCTGTGATTCCTGCATAGCAAGAGTCTTATGGCTACACAGTCAAGCAGAATACTTGTCGATCAAACAGAATATTTGCCGGGTCCAGAACGGTTGCTGGCTAATCCAACTGAAACGTTGACCGCTCCAGCTGGAACCCGATCTCATTAATTATTTTCTGAAGCCACTTGTATGAATTTTCTAAAAAGAGGATGCGGCTTAAAAGGTGTTGATTCAAACTCTGGATGAAACTGTGTTCCCACATAAAATGGATGATCTTTCAATTCAACAATTTCCACAAGATTTTGTTTTGTATTTACCCCAACAACATCCAATCCCGCTTCTTCCATTCTTTCGCGATAATCATTATTAAATTCATAACGATGGCGATGACGTTCTACCGATTCATCTTTGACATACGCTTCCTGCACCATGCTGCCTTTCTTTAAAGAGACATCATATGCACCCAAACGCATCGTTCCACCATACTGTTTATTTTTTACATTCTGCTGTTGATTCGGATTAATATGAATAACTTGCGCAGAACTGTGCGCATCCATCTCTGCACTTGTCGCATTCTTCAGACCAAGAACATTGCGAGCAAACTCAATACATGCTAATTGCATACCATGACATAAACCAAAATACGGAATTTTCTGTTCACGAATAAATTGTAACGCCTTTAATATACCTTCAACCCCACGGCTTCCAAAACCCCCTGGACAAATAATGCCATCATATTTTTTCAACTCAGCCAAAGAAGCCTCGCCTTCCTCAAAGTCTTCTGGATCAACCCAAGATACCTTGACCGTATATCCTTTAGCCCATCCTGCATGTTTGATCGCTTCTAAGACAGAAATATATGAATCAGCTAAGGTGAAACCACCGGTCTTAAAATATTTACCAATAATGCCAACATTAACGGTCTTCTCTGCGTTTTGAATAGACCCACAAAGCTTCTTCCAAGAATCAAAATCTAAAACATCCGACTTTAAACCAAGAACATCTAACAATTTAGAATCAAAGCCCTGTGCATGAAATGCTAATGGAACCTTATAAATAGAATCTACATCAGGAGCAGAGATGACATTTCCTTCTCGAAGATTACACATATACGCCAACGTTTTACGACGCTTATCATCAATTTCTATTTCGCCTCGCCCCACAATAAAATCTGCTTGCAAACCCGCTGAATTTAACGTGCGCATGGCATATTGTGTCGGCTTCGTTTTCATCTCACCTAAATATTGAGGATATGGTAAGTAGCTCACCATAATAACGGCAACATCATCAGGAGCATGTAACTTCATCATTCGCGCCGCCTCAAGAAAAAGAAGCACTTGATATTCACCAACGGTTCCCCCAAATTCAATAACCGTTACGTCAGCAGACGCCTTCTCCTGAGCCAAATAAATACGACGAATAATCTCATTCGGAATATCTGGAACAACCTCAACATCCTCTCCACCATATTCTAAATTACGCTCACGGCGAATGACTTCCTGATAAACTTGCCCGGTCGTAACATAATTAACAGCTGCCATCTGATTACCAGTAAAGCGTTCGTAATTACCTAAATCCTGATCAGCTTCTATTCCATCAACCCCAACAAACACCTCTCCATGTTCCGTTGGACGAATAGTACCCGCATCAATATTAACGTACATATCACATTTAATATTGATAACTTTAAACCCTCGCCCCTTTAACAATGCAGCAGTTGATGCAGCAACAACCCCTTTGCCCACGCTGCTCATTACACCACCAACAACAAATACAAACTTTTTACCCATTTATTAATCCTTTTATTTTTTTACCTATCTACCCCTATTAAAAGAGAGAGGCCCCGCGGTTGCGGGGCCTCGATACTTAATCTCGTCGTTGACCGAAAAATCTTAATAGATACAAAAACAAATTCACAAAATCGAGATACAGTTTCAGTGCACTGATAATAGAAACTTTGGTCATGTCAGCACCACTACTATATAATGCTAACCCAAAACGTTTTACCATTTGCACATCATATGCAGTGAACAAAGTAAAGATAATTACACCAAAAATTGAAGTTACAAAGTCAACATGCGAACTCTTTAAGAACATATTGACAACACCAGAAATAATAAGACCAATTAATCCCATAAAGAGGTAATTACCAAGGCCGCTTAAATCTGATTGCGTTACCAATCCATAAAGAGCCATGGCACCAAATGTTGCAGCACAAATCATAAAAGTAACTGCAAGCGAAGGAAGCGTAAATAAAGTAAACAACGTCGAAAAAGTTATTCCAGTTACAAAAGAATATACAAGATAAGAAAAAATAGCTGTTTGGCTACTCATTTTTTGTAAGCCAAAACTTAAATACACAACAAGACCCAATTGAGCTAATATCAAAATGAACATTAAACTAGGATTAGTCTTAAGAAACTGTTGAATTCCAGGAACCATTCCAAAACCAAATGCCGTTGCCCCGGTTATAGCTAATCCCAATGTCATCCAACCAAAAACACGTCGCACTAAGGTTCCAGCAACTTCCAATTGATACTCTGAAAAAACCATAAAAACTCCTTAAAATAAGGGTTATACACCTATCTTTTTTAGTATACCACCCACCCCCTTTTAAACAAATTTACAAAAACCTTATTTTCTCAATTTTTTCCATTTGAATTGAACGCTTAAAAAAGACTTTTTATTTGAAGATTTAGAACATTATAGTAACCTTAACATTGAGTAATTTATGTATATAAAGGAATTATAATGCTGGTAGAACTAACTGAAGAAAATATAAAAACCGAAGTCAGTGATAATAATTTGCCTGTTATTATCAAAGCATACGCCGCCTGGTGCGGTCCTTGCATCCAAATGACTCCTATCTTTGAAGAAGTTTCAAAACTCTTTATTGATAAAGCAAAATTTCTTGAGCTTAATGTGGACCAAGCTCGCGACCTTGCTATTCAATATGGCATCACCTCAATTCCAACCATGATTTTTATTAAAGATGGCCAAATTGTAAGCAAAGAGACCGGCTTCATGGACAAAGAGATGCTTAAAGCAAAAGTTGAAGCATTCATTAAATAAAGTAATTTTCTCAAACAAAAAAGAGCGGCCTAAAAACCGCTCTTTTTTTATATCTTTTAAATTAAATTATTATTCTATCTTTAGGAATTTCAACATATATTCCTTTTGGAACAATGCTATCTGGCAACGCATCCCAAAAATGTCCTGATCCATCTTCCTGTTTCCTCTTTAAAAGCGGAGCTAAATCAATAATATATGTATCATCTCTCTCATAACGAATCGGGTTATTAATAAATGATCCTGCTGCACGCGCATCTACCGCTTCCTGAGCAAATTCAACCATGACATCAGACGATAATTCTAATCTATGAACATAACAGCTGTCTAAATGCTTAACTTCAGCCAAACAATAAACAGACTGATCTTCCACCAAAGAAGTAAAAGAAAAAATAGGGTAACAACTGCGAATGGTACCAAAACCTGTTGAATCAAGTGCCTCATCAATAATCTCAACCCATAAATCTCCTGATGGCAACGAAACACGCTCTAAAACACAACGACAATTATCACGAGCTAAATACTCCCCATTCTCAGCGTATGGACTCGAACTCTGACCAATTAAAACCGCTAACTCAAACACCTTTTTATCGCTTGTACCAGAGGGAAATTGTGATTTAGGCTCACTTGCAAGCTTTCCCTTAAAACGTCGATGCAAAACAACTACACCGTTAGCCTTATTTGTAATTGGCTCAAACTTATCATCCACCACAGATCCTTCATCGATAGAATCTAAAGACCACTCAGACATAAAGTGCCCCCCGCCTTCACTATTTCCTCGAACAATATGATGCAATAAAACAAGTCGACTTAAATTTTCATTCTTCAAATCTGGCCTAAAGCGACGAACTAAAGCTTCCCAAGACAAAATATCATTTCTCACCGATTTATCTAAACGAGAAATCATCAATTGATCATCAAAAGAACCTTCCAAAGAAATCCCCTCAAACCCATACTGACTAAGAAGCAAATCTCTAATAATCGACGCAGCATGACCCAATTCTTCATGTGAATACTCACGATGAGGGCTTCCTTCTTCAATCGTCAACCTCATTAAGTCATATACAGATCTCAATTCAAAGCTTATACCCTCGAACGAATCACGCCTCTCCATCATAAAATCAAACAACGCCTTGGACAAAGCAACAACCCCATCCAGGCCCGGTCTCTTCCTTTCAGCAGGAGAACCAAGATACAAGGCCATCGGCTTCTCTCTTCTATAACCTCCGTATGAGAGCACACCCTCTCGCGGCCGCTTCTGCCCAGCTAAAGCCTTCAAAAGCTTCGACGGAGTCCCATCGACACTAAAAGCAGCTATGCGGTCCGAATTGGGCGCTAATTTACTCTCTGTTGTCTTCGCCAAGTCTCTCAGCGTACGAGGACATCCTTTCAATGTCGGAGGCGACTTTACAGACACCTTTTCAGAACTCTTCCATCGAAGCACTTCTCCTCTAGGCTCACCGCCTCCTTTTTGGCGAGAAGCAAGCACCAACAATCTTCGCCTTCTTTTCTCGGCTTTCCTCTCTTCTTTTTCCTGGGCTTCCGTCAAGCCGCCCCCTGACGAGCCGTTTTCCATTGCCAAAGAACAGCACGGAATAAATAACAACAATAAAAACCATCTTTTTTTATTCATAAATCCCCCTATTAAAGCTTTAATTAATGCTTTTATTATACGCTAAAAACCGCTTTTTGTCTATTTGAAAAATAAGAGGGGCTTGAAATATTAAAAACCGCACAAAGAGATGCTTAAATAGATTTCATTAAAGTAATTTTCTCAAACAAAAAAGAGCGGCCTAAAAACCGCTCTTTTTTTATA
>CAYUHH010000037.1:0-7050 GCA_964444435.1 uncultured Pseudomonadota bacterium
TAACAAAAATTTTTTAATTTGAATAGCAGATCTTATTACGCATAAGGTCTATTATTCAACAGGTGCCTGAATATGAAAGCAACGAAGTTGCACTTTCCTTTTTCCTTAAATATTTAATTGATTCTGCCGTTACATTAATTAAGGAAAAAGGAACGGATATTGATTTACGGCAAGTATAATACGATTATGAAGATTATGTTTGTCTGTATTTACGGGGATTGATAACACCGTCTCATTCTGATGGATATACAGCTTCTTTATTTCCCCCATTGCCTAAAGATTAAATCCATTTTTTAAGTACGTGTTTATGATGAGAATAGTTTGTTTTGGGTTGTTCAAAGGGTGTAATGGATTTTTTTGAGTAATCTTTTTCACAGCGGCCGCCTAGATGTTTGGCAAGAAAGTGTTCAAACGAGGTTGCCCATTTAATTCTGTTTTCTTCTTTACTTAAACCATGCCCTTCGTTTGGATATACATGATATTCATATTCAATTCCATGTGCTTTGAGTTCGTTGATGATTTGCATTGCTTCAACAGGAGTTACGCGTACATCGTTTTCACCTGTTCCAATAAGTACCGGGATTTTGATTTGATGTGCATAGGTTAATGGTGAGCGGTCTTTGAGAAGGTTGCGTTCTGTTGCAATATCACCAATCCTTTTTTTGAAAACAATTTTAGTGGCAGTTGCATATGCTGGCCAGTTGTGAATTAAAGTTTGTAAGTTGCTAATTCCCGAAAGGCTGATTGCGCATTTAAAAAGGTCTGAATTTTGTGTGGCGCACCATAAGGCTTCATAGCCTCCATATGAAAAGCCGGCGACGGCAATTTTTTGAGGGTCAGCAATTTCTTGTTGAATTGCCCATTGAGCTGCATCAACAATGTCATTATGCATTCCTCGTCCCCATTCTTTATTGCCTGCGTTGAGGAATTTTTTGCCATAACTTGTTGAGCCTCTAAAGTTTACTTGCATATAGGTGTAACCGCGGTTTGCAAAAAATTGTGTCTCTGAACAAAAACCCCATCTGTTTCGTTCCCATGGGCCACCGTGCACATCAATTAAGAGCGGAAGATTTTTTTTATTGGGGGTATCGGGATACGTAATATATCCATGAATAGTTAATCCATCACGACTTTGAAATGAAAAAGGGTGTGTTTGTTGCAGTTGATATTTTTCCAATTCCGGGTGTGACGAGAAAAGGAATTGAGCGGTTTTAGAATCTCGATCATAGAGATAAAAGTGTGGTGGATGTACGTCACTAAGGTAGGCGATGAGCCACTTTGAAAAATCTTGCGAATAGCTGAGAATGGCAAATTCATCTTGTGAGAAAGTTTCAAGTGCAGTGAAATCTGCTTCATAGTTCTTATCAAAGAGAACCCATTCCTTACGTTCCTTAATTACCGGCATTGCGATAAGTTCATCAGTATCAGGATGTACAAAGGGGCCCGGATTGATCCAAGGAATAGCAACGTCATATGTTTGATCTTCAAGGAGACATTCATAACGTTTTGTTTCGGTGTTAATTTTTGCAAGACATGATTTGTCTCTATTGCGAGAATCAATTAAATATAATGTTTTATTATCTTTATGAAATGCGCATGGAAATGAAGAAAGACTATCATCAAGGTCCCATTGAATACATGTTTTCCATGGGCGGATATTATTTTTTCGAATGAGAAATTCTTTTTCTCCCTCAGGAAGCGTGTGGATTGCGCCACGAACTTGTAGGTTTTTGTCAGCAAAAAATTCTTGAAGGTCTCCCGTGTTTACTAAAATAGTTTTTGTTACTCCCGATGTTAAGTTCAAAAATTGCACATTAAATCCATGAGGGCTGCTTGCAAGAATGAGCATTTTATCAGGATGTTCTTTAGTGTAAGAGAGAATGTGCGAACGTTGAGTGGGTGGGGTAAGCGATGAAGCGGTAATTGTTTTTAGGTTAACTTTCCAGAGTTGCCAATTTTCTTTTCCATCATGATCTTGAGCATAGATAATGTACCTATTGTCGTAGGTCCAGACGTATGAGTTTATTCCGCGATTGTTGTTAAATGTAATAGGGTGAGCGTCATTTTTTTCAATTGTTTTTATCCAAATGTTGGGGGTGCCGTTATAAGGTGACACGTATGCAATTTTAGTTCCATCAGGGGAGATAGAGGGATTGTTAAAACTGGTATTTCCAAAAAGTTCTTGGCGTGGAATAAGTTTTGATTTAGCGCAAAGATTTATACTTAAACAAAGTAAAAAAAAGATCCCTGTTTTTTTCATGGAATGTCCTAAAAAGTTTCTTTCTAGTATCACACAAACCATTTTTTTTTGTAATGGGGATAAGCTTTAATTCTTGTTAAAAACTAGGCTTTTGTTAGGGTCGCTTAAGAGTATAAAAGAGGAAGTTTATGAAGAAGATGTTTTTTGCAGGAGTGTTAATTGGGAGCATATTGCGAGTACAGGGTGCGGATGAAGCCGTTCAGTGTAATAATTTTAAAAAAATAGATGAATCCCTTGCGTATGAAAAATTAAATGGGTTATACAACACCTTAAAAAAAGAATTTGCTGGGTTGAAAAATGATAATTGTGATTTGGTGCAGCAGAAACAAGATTGCGTAAAATTAGTGGATAAGGCTCATCTTCAACTTGAAAAGCTATCTGATGAGATTTCACATTTTTGTGTTGATTGTGAAAAAGTAATTGGTTTAGATAGCGATATAAGACTAGATATTCCTGATGAATATATTCAAGCTAAATCACAACTTCGTAATAATCGTGAATTGTTAAGAACCTTATTTTTAGTTTCATTATATCGCCAATTTACACAAAAACATGTGGATGATATTCAACGAAAAGATCGTAAATTTAAATTAGCAGCATTGGTAGGCGGTACTTTTTTAGGCAGTGTTGGAATGTGGTTTCTAGCTCATTAAGAGTTTCTTTTTAGTGTTTTAAAATTTCTACTTGAGCGTTTGGTGTTTGATGGGTAATAAATGAGACGTCCATTTTGTATGAATTCGTTCTTCCAATTGCGTTTTAAGCATTGCAATTTTATTGAAAGAGTTAAGAAGCCGTGTTTGTTTTTTGTGGCTTAAGAAGGCGTTGAATAATAGCGGAACCCCTGTATGATGGGGTGTGTAATAAGATTAATCAAGGGGAAGAGCCGTGATTTTCAATCGAGTTATATGGTGTTTTTTTACTGCGTTTTGCATAATGCATGCAATGGAGCTTGAAAAATATCACGGTGTTTTTAAAAAGGTTCCTGTAATAAAAAAACTAATGTTGATGCATTTTTAAATGATGAAGATAACCTTTTAAGGGACTTGCATTACTCGGTAGATTCTGCCGAATATCTTGATTCTACGGATACTTGGTTACAGGTTTTGTGAAACACTTTTTGATATAAAAGCATCTTTAGAAAAGCCGAGCGAGAAGGACAATTATTGAGATTATTGGCAGGTGTAAATGCGGGAATGATTCTTATCGGTAGCGTATTATATTGGTTTTTAAATAGAGAATAATTAACATTAATTTATCAGAGAAAGGTACTCTATGAACAAACAGCTTTTCATATTAATGAGCATCGGAACGTCAATGGTCGCGATGGAGGCTCCTAGGCCGTTAAATCGGGTTATGAGAGCTCAGCGAGAAACTGTAGAGGCGTTTGAAACAATGGAGAACGAATTGGCAGGAGTTAAAGCGCGTGGAAGAGAGCAGGTTATTGCTCGTTTAGTTTTACAAAGAAAGCTGCGTGAAGCGCAGATTGTTTCTGGGAAAGAAACATTGGAGTGTTTAAAAGTTGAAAGAGACTTTCAAAAATCCAAGAAATTATTAATGTATTCGTGGATAGGGGCTCCCTTTATTGGAATTATTACATATTTGCTGGGGAGATCCGTCCATTGAAAGGCGTTTTTATGAAAATTAATTCTTTTGTTTTTCTTTTATGTTCTATTGTTTTTATTTATGGCATGGAATCAGAGGTGCCCAAAGAAAAGGGACCTGTTCGAAGAGGGTCTTTTCCGAGAACTTCATTCGTAACGGTTGGAACACAGACTTCTGGCGTGGATAATTTTATAGCACGGTGGGAAGGTGAAGCCCGAAGTAAAGGCACGTGGTCCCCAGCTTTATGGGATTTAAAAATGCGAGATTTTAGGCTGCGATATGAAAAGACGATGCGAGACTTGCTGCTAAAGAAAGACGACTTAGAGGCCCGAATACGTGTATTGCGACAACAAATTCCAGAAACATCTGATGCTGAAATACAGAGTGAGCACTCTTTTTTTAGGAGAAAGGAGTTGGGGGTTAAACAAGGCGGCCCCTTGCGCGATAGGAGTATGCAAACGTTGCTGTCTCTTTCATTATTACGTAATGCAAGCATTCAGTGTGAAGCGAGTGACGAGATTATTTGTGAAGAGGAGGGAGGTGCATTTTTTGGCAATGTTTCATCATCATTAGTGGCGGGATCAAGTGATGATGGTGAATTGAGGCGAGTGCATTCTACCCCGAATTTACACAGTATGCCGTATCGAAATGGATTTTTTCCTATTCGTTCTCAATTTTTGGGTTGTCCTCATTTTTCTTTTTTGCCAAGACCTCTTGTGTCTTCTCAACAAGATGGAGAGTCTGAACATCAACAAATAACATCTTCTTTTTTTACCGGCCAAAACTTTTGTGCAATGGCCGCTTGTTTTGCATTGGGGTTTGCATTGCGAAGTTTGTTATCTTCTCGTTCACATAATGCTGAGTGAAAATAATTAAGAATCAAATAATCGTAATACTTCGTAAATATGTTTGAATTGTTCACATTTGCCAGAAAGATTTGTTGCTTGATTTTTTGCCAGTAATAACGATTTAATTCCAAAGTTTTTTGCTTCTTTTAAATGAATTGCTGCTTGATTGGTTGGTTTGATGTGGCCAGTAAGATTCACTTCGCCAAGGGCTAAAGACTTTTCAGGTAATGCTTGTTGAAAGTAGCTTGAAAGAAGCGCGAGTGCAATTCCTAAATCGGCAGAACTTTCTCGAATTTTGAGACCACCACTTACTTTGAAAAATATGTCATGAGAACTTAGTTTAATTTGTAAATATTTTTCTAAGATTGCAGCAATGAGCATGACGTGTTTATGATCAACTCCCGTGATAACGCGTTGAGGGACTCCAAATTTTGATGGAACAGTTAATGCTTGCAGTTCAATTAAAAGAGGACGTGATCCTTCGATGTGGCTGATAAGAATTGACCCTGGTGCTGCTTGGTAATCATGTAATAAAAATTCATTAATATTGGTAAGTTCTTGAAGTCCTGTTTCACTCATTTTAAAAAAACCAAGTTCATTAATTGAACCAAAACGATTTTTAACGGCGCGTAAAATGCGTGTTTGCCATTTGTCGTCTCCTTGCAGATAAAAAACAGCATCAACCATATGTTCTAATGTTTTTGGTCCTGCGACAACACCTTCTTTTGTGATATGGCCGGTGACAATGACCGCAATATTGTGCTCTTTTGCTAATCGCATTAATCGAAAGCCTGCTTCGCGTAATTGGCCAAGTGTCCCAGGAATAGATTGTGTTTGAGAAAAGTAGCAATTTTGGATTGAATCAATGATAATAATGGCCGGTTTTTCTTGTTCAGCTATGTGAATAATCGATTCTAGTTCTGCTCGATCAGAAAAAAGTAATGTTGGTTCCAGTGCGTTGATTCGTTCTGCTCGCAACTTAACTTGTTCAAGTGATTCTTCTGATGAAAAATAAAAGACTTTTTCTTTTTGGGCCAATTGAGCTGCAATTTGTAATAGAAGTGTTGATTTTCCAATGCCAGGATCGCCTGTTAAGATAATAAAAGATCCCTGCATGATGCCGCCACCAACGACGCGATTCCATTCGCTATTTTGTGCAAAAATTCGTTTTCTGTCTGAAGAAATTACTTGATCTAACGGGGTAAGCTTGATGGAAGTACGTCTTTGAGAATGAGTTGCTGCTTTTGAAATAACGTCTTCAACGAATGAATTCCATTCATTGCATTCGGGGCATTTTCCCAGCCATTTTACCGATTGATATGAGCAGTTTGAACATTTAAAAACACTTTTTTGTTTCATAGTAAAATTATAGCATTTTTGGAGGAAGTTGTGATAAACTAAGCATAAGGGGAAAGGGATAAATATGAAATATTCTTGGTTAATTGTGTTTGCTTTAATTTTTTATTTTTCTTTGAATGCATTAGATTCTTTGGGTGAGGTTGTAAGGCAATGGGCCTTTAGAAGCTTTTGCTCAACAGGTGAGGTTATTTGTTGTTGTACTTACGACAATGATCTTCTTGTACCGTTAGTTCGATGCAGTTTTATCAATAAATATGGGTATACTCAAAAAGGTATGTTTAAGCTTATAGATGGACCGTGGGTTCGAGCAGAAGAACTATATGACGCTTTGTTTGAAGATACTTTTACTTTGTTAAAGCAAGATGAATTTGTTTTTGAAGATGATGAGGGTGTATTATGAAAAATTTATTTTTGTTATTTTTTATAATGTCATTTTGCTTTTTTACCTGTTGCCGTGATTCTTATCCTCCATTGGAAGATAATCAGGACCTTCATGCGCTTATTCGAGACTGGGCTACTCGTTATAATCCGTTACCTCAAACGCCAATTGCGTTATATTATCTTGAACCAGCAGATGCATTTGACGTTGAGCAATATGTTGTTGTTATGGAGATAGGGAATAGACACTTGGGCAGAGTCTTTGGGTATAATGATGATTGGAATTTTTGGGCAGATTTTGGGGATTCTTATGAAGATTATGATTTAGAAGGAGTTGTGCCTGATGAAATAATGGCATTTTGTTCGCAGATTGTGCTTCCTCAACCGGAAGTTGAAGGTGACGATTTTTCAGAAGAGGATGAAGCATCTGACTTTGGTGATGATGGCTCTGATGATGCGTCTTTCTATTGTGGTAAGGCTTCCGAAGAGTGGTAAACAAAATTTAGAGAATTTAATCGTTTACAGGAATAATTCCTCGAAGCTTGCTTCGTTGTCATTATATTCGCTCATTTCCTTCGACAGGTTCAGGATGAGCGCGCTCGT
>CAYUHH010000038.1:0-7008 GCA_964444435.1 uncultured Pseudomonadota bacterium
GCCGCTTTGTTTTCGTGAGAATAAAGTTGTTCCTCTTGAGAGTGTGGGAAAGTAATATGAAATTATTTTTAATTATTTCAATTCTTGTTTTTAGTGCGAGTGCAATGGATAAGGGTTTAGAGGTTACTCGATTTAATATGCAGAAGGATAGGTGGAATGCTCAGGGGAACAAGGGCTTCTTTAAGCTGCTTGCTTATTTTTTAGGCGCGCGCAACTTTGAAGTTGATTATCAAGAGTTTAAAAATTTGAGCAAAGATGCGGAGGGATTGCGTCAGTTGGGAAATGAGGTCGAAGATCCAACATGTTTTCATTGGGATTTTTTATGTACATTTGTACCCCATGGCACTGATAGAAATTGGTAGAATTGTATGATGTTTTTTTTTAAAAGAGCAGTTTTATTTTTTGTTGTGTTTCCCCCGATTCTTTGTGGAATGGGTAAAGAGTATCGAGTTGCGTGTAAAATAGAAGATGGGCATCTCCAGCTTAAGCAAGATTGGGAAACGGGTTGTCGGTCAGTGTGTTGTCTTTCTTTTTGTTGCCTTGGTGTTTTGTGTTGGAAGTCTCAGCTTAAAGAATTGCGTTGGTTGCGTGAATTGGAAAATCGAATGCGTATTTATGATAAGGGTCGTGTGCAGATTCCATGCTTGTGCCAGTCTGTAGGTGAACAATCATCCTATGGCAGTGGTTTTCGAGATTCTTTTCAAGAACGAGATGCTTTTTATGATGATGGTTGTTGTCTTTGTTATAAAAGCTGTTGCGTGGGTGATAAAGCCGACGAAGTTGAAAAATATATACAAAGTTTTTGGCGTGAAGACGGGGGCGAGTCTGAGAGTGATTAATTCATTCTAATTTGATAAACTCCTATAAAGTTTTTAATGAAATGAGCAGAGGTAAAGAGATGCAAATAGTACAAAATTCTTCAGGGGTAGATAAAAATCTTAATAAGGCAATTGATCCACTGGGTGATGGAATTAGTTCTGTTGAGCTTGTCCGGGTTTCCGGCTCTGATCTTGATGTGGTTAACGCAGCGCGTGTTTCGTTTGGCAAGAGCGCGGAAATTTTTGAAGAACGGGACAAAAAACTTATTAATTTCTTAATGCAGCATGCGCACACGTCCCCTTTTGAGCATAACCAGCTATCATTCCGCATTAAGGCGCCTATTTTTGTTGCTCGTCAATGGATGCGGCATCGCATGAACTCGTATAATGAGATTAGTTATCGATATGCAAAGGCACCGCTTGAATTTTATATTCCTGCCAAATGGCGGTATCAAGACGTTGATGATCGACAGGCCTCTAGCGGGGAGTTTGTGGACGAAAGTCTTAAGGGTAAGTATCAAGAGGTTATTGATCAGTCGACCAAAACATATAATGAGTTACTTGAGGCGGGTGTCGTACGTGAACTTGCTCGAGGAGTCCTTCCTGTCGCCATTTATACGCAATTTATTTTTACGTGTAATTTGCATTCACTTTTCCATTTTCTCAAGTTACGTAGTCATGATGGAGCTCAGTGGGAGATTCGTCAATATGCACGTGCGATGGAAGAGCTTGCAGATCCTTGTTTTCCGGCTTCATTTGAAGCTTGGCGTCGATGGATGAAAGGCTAAAGGGTTCATTGACTTTTGGGCTGTCTTTGGTCATACTAGAAAATGAAGTCGGTAATGATGATGCCAGTTCTATTTTTTCAGATAAAAATAATTAAAGGAATTCAACGATGTCAACCCATAAAGCCGGTGGTTCTAGTCAGAATGGCCGCGATAGTCACAGTAAAAGACTTGGTGTAAAACTTTTTGATGGTCAGATTGTCAGTGGCGGCGAAATTATTGTTCGGCAACGAGGTACCCGTATTCATCCAGGATCTGGAGTAGGGCGTGGTAGTGACGATACCCTCTTTGCAGCTGCTCAAGGATATGTTAAATTTCATTATGGGCCTAAGGGTCGTAAGTACGTATCAGTGCTAGAGAAGATATCTAAAGCTTAATAAGGTGTGAATTTTTCGAATATGTAGGAGAGGCATGATTAATTTTTTACGCTATCGAACACTTAGTTTTTCAATATTAACTTTTATTATTGCATCATTTATCGGTTTATACATTTTCCGTGGTGGTTTTAATTACAGTGTTGACTTCACGGGTGGCACACAAGTTATTTTGCGCTTTGATCGACCGGTAAAGGTGGGAGAAGTGCGTGAAATTTTGAAGCAGGGAAATTGGGCAGGTGTTGAGGTTTCTGAATTTGATAAGAATGATGTGAGAATCAGAATTCAGGATGTTTCAGTTGAGTCGATGGGCCTTGGTGAGAAGATCCGTGGCATTGTTGAGAAAGGTTTGTCAGATACCAAGGTTGAACTTCTGCAAAGTGAGCAAGTAAGTTCGAGTATTGGAAAAATGCTCGTGTGGAATGCAGTTAAAGCGGTACTGTTAGCGTTGCTTGCAATGTTATTTTATATTTTTATTCGCTTTAAGTTTTCGTTTGCAATTGGAGCGGTTGTTGCGTTGATTCATGATGCATTAGCGATTGGAATGATTTTTCTTCTTTTAAATTGGGAAGTTTCAATTGACGTCATTGCGGCGGTTTTAATGACGCTTGGTTATTCGATCAATGATACGATTGTTATTTTTGCGCGTATTCGTGAGCGCATTAAACAAGCGGGTAAGTATGAAAATGTTCAGGATATTGTTAATCAAGCGATTAACAATACTTTAAGAAGAACTTTATTAACCAGTTTTTCAACCATGTTGGTTGTTTTGTCTGTGTTAATTTTGGGTGGCGAAGCATTGCGAAGTTTATCCTTTGCATTATTGTTGGGTATTATATTTGGTACATATTCTTCAATTTTTATCGCCAGCCCTATTATGTTAGTGTTGTATAAAGGAACTAAGCATAAGAAAGATAGTGAACCAGTTCTGGTTTCGCAGTAATTTTTTATGAAATCTAATCTAAATATTTTTATTTTTTAATTTCGGCATGGGGGAGTAAATTGCATGAAATCCACTGAATTACAAGCTCTAACAAAAGAGCTTAAAAGCTTATCTTTAAATGAGCTCGTGCAGCGCGCGCGACGATATGGTGTTGTTGGTGCTGCTTTAATGAAAAAGGACGCGTTAGTAAAAAGAATTGAGGAGTCAATCAAGGACCCTGACGGTGAAGTTTTGGTTGAAGGCGTATTAGAAAAGTTGCCTGATGGCTTTGGTTTCTTGCGTTCACAGCAATATGATTACGTTTCTGGTCCTGATGATATTTATGTGTCGCCGTCTCAAGTTCGTCGCTTTAATTTGCGAACAGGTGATGTGGTAACGGGCGTGATTCGTAAGCCAAAGGAAAATGAAAAGTATTTTGCTTTATTAAAGGTTACGAAGGTTAATAATGAAGATCCATTAAAGGCAAAGGATCGCTTTTATTTTGATTGTTTGTCGCCAACTCATCCTGATGTGAAATTCAATCTTGAGTATGATCCTTCTAAAATTGCAACACGGATTATGGATCTGTTCACTCCAATTGGCAAGGGCCAACGTGGATTAATCGTTTCTCCTCCTAAAGCAGGAAAGACGGTCCTTTTGAAAGAGATTGCTCATAGTATTAAGGATAATAATCCTGATGTTTATTTAATGATCCTTTTGATTGACGAGCGACCAGAAGAGGTTGCTGATTTTAAGCGTTCAATTAAAGAAGGGCCTCTCGTTGATGTTATTAGTTCAACATTTGATGAATCAGCTAATCATCACGTTCAAGTTGCTGAAATGGTACTTGAAAAGGCAAAACGTTTGGTTGAGTCAGGAAAAGATGTTGTAATTTTGCTTGATTCTATTACTCGTTTAGCCCGTGCCTATAATACGGTTGCTCCTGCTTCAGGGAAAATTTTGACTGGTGGCATTGATGCCAATGCTTTGCAGCGCCCAAAGCGATTCTTTGGTGCAGCGCGCAAGGTAGAAGAAGGTGGCTCTCTTACTATTATTGCAACGGCATTAATTGAAACTGGTTCTCGTATGGATGAGGTTATTTTTGAAGAGTTTAAGGGAACGGGTAATATGGAAATTAATATGACCCGCAAACTTTCTAATCGTCGTATTTATCCAGCATTTGATTTACTTGTTTCTGGCACACGTCGTGATGATCTTTTGCAGCCTGCTGATCAACTCAATAAGGTGTGGGTACTTCAAAAGTTCCTCGGTAATATGAATCTTATTGAAGGGATGGAGTTTCTTATTGATAAGATGCGTCGTTATAAAACTAATGAAGAGTTTTTGGATGCGCTTGTCAGCAAGAAAAGTGGCGGCTTAAGCGATAGTTAATTAAATAAAAGTTGTCTTATTAAATACAGTCACCAGTGCATTTACAGCAATTGAGTGGTGTAGCTAATTGATTGTTTGTTGTGCAATTTACGGGTTGGTAACAAGATTAATTTTCACATCCTTTTGAGACACAGAGTTCGTTATAATTTTATTGTGTAAGATTTTTTAAAACGGTATCAGTTTTTGCATTGAGCGATGGCTCATGTGTTAAAATAAGACTGAGAATAACTATGATAATTTTTTTAAGCATAATCATAATCAATAGTTGCGAGATTTGTTGATTAAAGTATGTCTAAGTTAAAATCGTCAAATTTATGTTGTTGCGCTCGATAGTTTGCGACAAAAGCGACCATTGCGGCGTTGTCGGTACAAAATTGTGGCGATGGATAGAAGAATTTAACCGTTCTGTTCTTGCAGAAGGTTTCAATTTTTGAGCGGATAAATTTGTTGCAGGCTACACCGCCGACAAATGTTATGGCTTTTACGTCAGGATATTTTTTGTGGGCAGTTTTTAATTTTTCAACAAAAATATCGGCGATAGCGTTGAGAAGTGAGCTTGCAACATGTGTTTTAAATTCTTGATCGTTTGATTTGAGAAATGTTTTTGTTTTGAGATCGTATGCGCCACGTTTGGCAATATCGTAAAGAACCGCTGTTTTGAGTCCTGAGAAGCTAAAATCAAGACCTTTTGATTTACTGCGAGGGTATTTAAAGAAATCTTGAAAGTTAACTGATTGTGCTAATTTTTCAATTTCCGGGCCCCCGGGATACGGCAATTCAATAAGTTTTGCTACTTTGTCAAATGCTTCTCCTGCTGCATCATCAAGCGTGTGAGCAATACATTCATAGTTTCCAAAGTCTTTTACGAGATACATTGCTGTATGACCTCCTGAGGCAGTGAGACAGAGGAAAGGAAATGGAAGGCTGTTTTCAATACAAGCAGAAAAAATATGAGCTTCTAAATGATTAATTCCCATAAGTTTTTTTTGTTTTGCAACAGCTAATGCTTTGGCAAAACAGACGCCGACTAAAAGAGAGCCGGGTAATCCAGGTTTGTTTACTACTGCAATAGTATCAATATCGTCTAATGTAGTTTTTGCATCACCAAGAGCTTTTTGAATAATTTGGGTGATTTTTTCTAAGTGACTTCTTGAGGCAATTTCGGGAACAACGCCACCAAATTGTTTGTGTAAATCAATTTGAGAAAAAAGGGCGTTTGAAATAAGTCCTTTTTGCGAATCATAAACAGCCGCACCTGTTTCGTCACAGGACGTTTCGATTGCAAGAATTTTGCTCATTGTGCTTCTTGCATCAGTGTATGATTATCAAGGCTAATTTTTTTTATTTCTTGAGGAGTATGAATATTTTTTAGATTCATGATACATAAGTTTGCGTGCAAGAGAGCCTCGACCAGCTTGTCTCGATTAACGGCTTGGTTATATTGAGGCGTGGGTAATTTTATAATTGCATGTTTTGCTTTAAGTGGTTTGTAATTGAATGTTATTTTTTCATGCGAATGATCAAAGAAATTGGCATTAAGAGGAACAATGATTGTATGTTCAGGGATGACTACGCGAAACTCAAGGTTTCTTTTTTGTTTTTTCATTGGTTTTTGTTTGATGCTCCAATCAACAAAGGTTTCGTTTTCTAAATTTACCGCCTCTTTTTGTTTGATTCGATAAAATTCATGAGGGGTGTCATTATTAAATGTAAGATAGCTGGTGGTTTCATTGCGATCTGTTCGAAAGCAAATTGCTTCCGGATTGATGAAGAGAAAATAGAGTTTTTTTATACTTTTATGTTCTTTGAAACAATAAAATCCATTGTTAACTTTTATAATACTGCCATCATAATAAAGACTTAGTTGTTCTTGTTGCTTGAGATTAAGGTCGATGGATCCAATATAGCATACATGATCAACATTTTTATTGAGAAGGGCGGTGCAATTTGAGGGGATGCTTTCGGCTACCAGTGAAAAGCTCAACAAAGAAATTGTGATAATTTTTGCAAACATGAGGAAATCCTTCATGTAGAGGGTTATCATTTGTCGAAAAGTATAGCATACTTATAAAAGCTTGTATCGGAAAATAAGAAAAAATATGAAGATAGTTGCAGAAAACAAAAAAGCTTTTTTTGATTATGAGATTCTTGATCGTTTGGAAGCAGGAATCGTGCTTTCAGGAGATGAAGTAAAATCTCTCAGAGGTAAACAAGGGTCTCTTAAGGGGGCATTTGCTCAGTTTCACCAAGGTGAATTAATGCTGGTGAATGCTAATATTCCCGTATATCGTTTTGCTTATACAAAACATGAAGATGAAACTACTAAGAGTAGAAAATTGTTGCTTCATAAACGCGAATTGATGCGTTTATTGGGGGAAGTTTCTCAGAGGGGTATTACACTCGTTCCTCTTCGAATTTATTTCAATGAAAAAGGTTTGGCTAAGGTCGCACTAGGGCTTGCTCGTGCAAAGAAAAAGGCTGATAAGAAGCAAAAACTTAAAGAACGAGATATCGAGCGTGAGACTATACGAGAATTGAAGAAATACAATTAGCAGGCTTATCAGGGTATATTGACAAACTGAATAATTGATTCTAAGCTAATGGAGTGGTGTGGGTATTATTCTTTACTCACCAAAATTGAAATTTTCGGGGGCGTACTGGCTTCGACGTGGTATGTCGATGTTAGAGAGCATGTCGAGCGTTGTCTGTGTGCTCGT
>CAYUHH010000039.1:0-7008 GCA_964444435.1 uncultured Pseudomonadota bacterium
GTTGTTTTTTGATATCGATTTTATTATAGGATATGAAGATAATTTCAAAAGAGAAAAGTTGTCGTCATATTTCTTTAGTCCTTCAGGTGGTTTAACCGTTGGGCCAAATAATGAAAACTGTAATGTGCGAGCCTCAGATCTTGGTTTGGGTGCAGATTTTAAAGGGTGTGCATCATTGAAACCTGAGTATAGTAATGCGCTTGTTTATTTGATGTTTTTGTAGGAATAGATAATGTGATTCAAGGATTGTGGGGTGAAGTTATGCTTCCATTTCTTACTTTAACTCATTGGAATCCATGCGTGAGTACGTCAATAGATAAAAATAGTTCATATAATTATTATACTGTTCCAGATGATATTGGATTAGTTTCGGCAGGACAAAATCAAAATGTGGTAACAAATGCAAAGACGAATCCTGTGCCAATTTTATTTTTTGGACCACGTGCTTTGCAAGATGCCTTAAATGGTCAAGATGAATATAGTAGTTTTGGTGATTCTGCTCCTATTTATTCGGGGCGCATTTATAATCAGGATTATGAGTGGCAAGCAATTAGTAATTTGCACTTTATGCTTGGATATAATTTTCTCATGCGAGAGCGGGGAAACTTAGGCATTGCTGTTGATTTTGTTCCTGGAATTGGAAATTCTCCGGGAGAAGATCTTACCGATATGATCTATTGGAACGTTGATCTTTTTCAAGGGCATGTGGGAAGTCAAAACCGTACACGACTTGGGGGCATTTTGCGTGGGCAGTATGAAGTTTGGAATAATGATACAGATAAAAGTGTAACGGTATACAGTGAATTAAGTGCGTATAATATGTTCAAAGGAAAAACTACACGAATATTAGGATTGTGTGCGGGTAATTCTTGTGCCTTTAACAATTGGCTTTTATTAAAAAAATATATTCTTATTGATGGGGTTGGCCAGTATTTAGGATTAGAACGGGCATGTAATTTATTGCGTGCCGTTGTTCAGACCGGGAATAATTTGGAGCTTCAATTTAATATCATGGCGCAATACAAGGTTAATAGACTTGCCCTTTCATTAGGATACAATCTTTATGATCGTGGTGCTGAATGTCTTAAATTGTGTTATTTTGGTCTTTCCGATCCACAAAAATATTCATATGTGATCAAAGGAGATGCTCCTGTTCTCATTCAAGGATCGACGCAAGATGGTGGTTTTTATAGTCCAGCAGATAGTACGGTTTCATCGACAGGAACATTGGTTGAAGGCTCCCAGGTTGTAAATGTTCCCGCATCATTAATTCAAGAAAATGAAATAAACTTTTTTAACTGTGGTAATAATTTAAATCTTCAAGCGGCGGCACATCCGCGTTATATAAGTCACACTCTTTTTGCATCATTAAGTTATACGCTTGATAGCTCTTTTAAACCAAATATTTCATTAATTGGTAAAGTTGAACTTGGAAAAGGCAATACGGCAATGAATGTATGGGGATTCTATTTTAGTGGTTCAATTGAATTTTAATTGTTTACAGGTAAAATCTTTTGAAGATTGATGACCTTGCAAATTTTCAGTTTGATCGACCAGCACGGTTGCTGGGATTTACCAAGGAATGGCTGATTGTTCGTGAGCCAATGGTGTAAAAAGTGTTGTGAGTGAGATGTTTACCATTCAATATCGCAGGTGAGTGCTGCTCCAAAAATAGAGCTGTCAAAAGTGCGTTTGCCACTCATTGATTTGTCGATGGTAAAGGCAATGCGCGGTGCCCATGAATGTTTGAATGAGGCAAAATCAAAATCAAGAGTAAAGTGGAACGTATTCATGTTCCATGGAGCAAGTTTTACGTCTGAGTTAACGATGCTGTTATTGTACGCGGCGGTATCGCATGGAGAATAACAGGTTTGGCATTGATGGTCATAAGAATATCCGAGGGTTAATGAAAAGCCTGCAATAAGATGATCCGCTTTGATGAATGGTGAAAGGCCCCAGTAGGAACCTTGATGGACGTTCGCATCTCCGCTTCCCATTCTGATCCAACCCTCTTGTTCGCATGCTGTTTTCATTGCTACATTGCGAGTCTTATCTTTAAAGAAGAGGGTTGCGCCACTTATTCCAAGTGTAACCCAGTCAAAAAAACCAACTGAAAAACCTCCAATGATAGGGAGTCCAACATGTTGGTTATAGCCGAGGGAAAGACAAAATGGCGCAGTAGAAGGAGTGCTTTTGGCGGTTGGAAAATTTATGCCAGCCGAGAGCATTACATCACAAAAATCAAGGGTTTCCAAGCTTTCGAAACTGTGGCTCCATCCGCCAAAGAGTTGGATGTCTTCAATGCCAGAAACTTTGCTATTTCCTACCCATAAGCCGTATGGTTGCAGATTGCTTTCGATATTGTTCATGAAACTTTGCCATTCATAATATTCTCGCTCTGATGGGGCGCTTGCTTTGGTGGTTTGATCATAGTAAGTGACGTCTTTTATCGAGTATTTTCCGAAAGGAATTTCTATACTCAGAAAGAATCCATATTTTAAATTTTGTGTAAGTGAAGGGGTGAATTCGAGTAGATTGAATTTTCCTTTAACGGCTACAAGTCCGAAATTTGATTGTCGTGGAGTTTGTTCCCAAAGTGTGTTGATATAACCGGTTGGATTGCAATCAAGAATACTATCGGGAACACCTTGTGCAAGAGCGCGGAAATTTTCACAGCCATAAATATTTAAAGGATTTACTGTTTGTTTGTAGCTATTGTGTCCTTCTTCTCCATGGCCTCCTCTGATTGAAACATCTACCGTGGTGAGCCAACTTTTAGTAAGACGTGGTTCGCCAGGGAATGATCGAGGTGATGCAAAAAACGGTTGATATGAAAGAGGAAGGGTTGATTGAATAATAAAGAATGAACAGGCAATGAATTTTTTCATCTACGTAAATCTCCTTGGTTTTCTTGTTGGCAATTTAGTGCTGTGATATACTTAGTTTAAGGCAAAATAAAAATTTATTTTAGTGAGAGGTTTTTATGAAAGATCACACCACGCACAAAAATTCTAGCAAGAATGTTGTTGATGAACAAGCAACAGATAAATTAAATCAAGAAGCAGATTGTTGCGACATGAAAGATCTGGAAGACTGTACGGCGGAAGTCGTTGCATTAAAAGAAAGATTTCTGCGCGTTAATGCTGATTTTCAAAACTTTCAAGCTCGTGTTGTGAAAGAGCGTGTGATGTGGGCGCGTGAAGCGCAATCAGAATTGGTTCTTGGTTTTTTATCAGTATTAGATAATTTTGATCGGGCGCTTACTGAACATCAAAAACAAGAGCATGATGAAAAAATTTCTGCCTGGTTAGAAGGGTTTGAACTTGTTGGTAAAAACTTACATAAGTTTTTGCATGGCAAAGGCATTCAAGAGATTGATAGTTCAACAACGTTTGACCCAGAGTTTCATGAAGCTATTGCTCATATTCTTGATCCACAAAAAAAGCCAGGCGAAATTATTGAAACAACTCAAAAAGGATATCTTTTTAAAGATGTTGTTATTCGCCCAGCTAAAGTTGTTGTGGCAAAATAATTTATTTGAATATTCCTAATATAAGTTCAATAAAAATTAAAATAATAATCAAAACTTCGAGTATTTCTGATCGAACGGTTTCAAGTCTATTGTAATAAACAGCACTTATGCCTTTGATAATTTCGAGTTTATTATTAATAGAGCTTTTCCATCCTTCTAGGGCAAGTTTTTCTGTGAGTTTTTCGTATATTTCAGTTAAGTAGGGTTCATTGGCAAGCATGATACTGTTTTGTAATTGTTCCGTTATGACAGATATATCAACTTTAAGTCTCCCGAGATCTGCAACAGGACTATGTGGAAGACTCATAAATGGAAGAATTTGACGCTTTGAAATTAACTTTGTTTTTCGTTCATATAGTTGATTGAGGCGTGCTGCAAGCACTTGATCGAAATACATTAATTCAAGGTGTTGAATGTTGCTGAATTCAAAGAGATCAAGAAGATTTTCGTATTCATCATCATATACAAATGATACTTCGCTTCCAACAATAACAAGTTCTCCGCGATAATAATTAATGGCGTCATTGATGATTTCCTTACGTTGCTGTTCTGATAACAGTTCTGTTTCAAAACGAACGAGTGATGTTAAGGTGTTTCCAAATGATTCTTTAAATTTTTGAGCATCCATTTCTTTGATTACATCAAGTTGAATAACAACATATGATGTTCGTAAATGAAAAAACTTGGCTTTTTTAATAAACTTTTCAATTTTATTAAAAATTGTATGAGCATCCGTTACGCTTTGTTCCTGATATTTATCATAAATATGATCAACTTCTGAGCGCAAAGCTTCGAGTGTTTCGGTGAACGGAATTTTATAGGTTAAAGAAATTGTCCCAAAGTTTTCCAGTTTGCTTGAAAAATATGCGGATGTTTCGTGAGGGTGGGGCAATTCAATCGGTAGTGGTTGATGATAGTTTTTAAAATATTTGGGTAGTTGTAATGGTTGGGTATGTAAAGCTTGTTCTTTTTCTATGCGTTCTAAATCGATATCATCACCGACATCAAATGCTTGAAAAATAAAAATATTTCCTGAAAATTCTTTTTTTTCCATTAGTTTTTTTCCTTATTACTTGTTTTATTGTATCGAGATTGTTTTTTTGTTACAAATATGAGCGGTTGTACTTTGAAATTATTGTGGTAGTGTTTCATCAATTTGTGTGCAAAGGAGTTTTTATGAAGACGTTATTTGTTCTGTTTTTACTTTCAGGTTTTATCTATGGCATGGAACCAGATAAAAAGATAGACGATAAGAAAGAAAAAGAAACGTGTGCTTCATTGCGTGTTTCTATCCCTCCCCAATCAAATATTTCATCAAAATTGCCTCATCCAGATTTTCCATGGATATTTCAAAATTCACCAGATGACAGGGCATCATATCAAGAATGGGCGGCATTTGAATTGGTAAGTCATCGTCCTGTAAGTAATCTTGATTAAACATTGAGGTGTATTTGAGCTCCAAGCTCTTCGATATTTTTAATTATTTCTTCTGAGACGTTAATTGATTTTTTTGTTGCAAGATTGAGTTTTTTTCCATTTTCTTCATACATAAAAGAAAGATTTTTATTTCCTTTTTCAAAAAATTTTTGAAGCTGTTCGAGTTTTTCTTTTGTAAATCGTTGTGGAAGTTTTACGTTAATCGAATTAAAATCTGTCCATTGCTCGAAAAAAAGTTCTGCAGGAACAAAAAGATTTGCTTTTATTTTACATTTTTCTGGTGACGTGAGATCTAGTGGTCCTTTGACAAAGAATACATTATATTCTTCTATCCATTGTTCAACTTTAGCATATGTTTTTGGAAATAAAATGATTTCTGCTGTTCCACTTATATCTTCAAGTTGTGCGAATGCCATGCGATCACCTTTTTTGGTGAAAATCATTCGATGAGAACGCATGAAGCCACATCCTGTGAAAATTGGTTCTTTATTACTTTTTGTGTTTTGAATAATGGTAGGTGTGTATGAAAATTCATGAAGCTTAACTTTTTCAATAAGCGGTTTAAATGAATCAAGTGGATGTGCGCTTAGGTAAAAACCAATAATTTCTTTTTCATGGTGAAGTTTTTCTTTGTCTGACCATTCAGGCAATGGTTGGAATGCGTATGCTTCAGGTGTAGCGTTGTCTTTTATTGCGCTCCCAAAAAGACCCATCTGCCCTGTTTCAAGTTCGCGCTTTCGAGCAAGTGCGCGTTCAAAAATAGCACCTATTTCTTCAAGTTTTTGTGCGCGGTTTCCTGGGAGTTTATCAAGAGCGCCGGCGTAAATAAGGTTTTCAATTACGCGTTTGTTTGAGGTGCGCAGATCTATTCGTGTGCAGAAATCTAGAATATCAAAGAAAGGTTTCTTTTCGCGGTCTAGAATAATATTTTGAAGAGCTGCTAGGCCGACACTTTTTATGCCTTTGAGTCCAAAAAGTATTTTATTATCAACGACGGTAAATTCAATTTCTGATGAGTTAATTTCTGGCGGTAGAATTTCAAGTTTTAAATCTTTTGCTTCTTCCAGATAGAAGGACATTTTTTCAGCATTGTCTGTTTCGAGAGAGATCAAACACGCCATAAATTCTGGAAGATAATTTGCTTTGAGATATGCCGTTTGGTATGCAATTTTTGCATATGCGGCTGAGTGTGATTTGTTGAAACCATATCCTGCAAAATAGGCCATTAAATCAAAGAGCTCGCCAGATTTTTTTGCGTCATATTTTCGGTCTTTTGCGCGAGATAAAAATACTTCTCGCTGTTCGGTCATTACGTCAACTTTTTTCTTACCCATTGCTCGACGAAGAATATCTGCTTCTCCAAGTGAGTAACCGCCAATCGTTGATGCAATTTTCATAACTTGCTCTTGATAAACAATAACGCCATAGGTTTCTTTTAAAATGGGCGTAAGATCATCAAATAGATATGAAATTTTTTGTTTACCATGTCGTCGTTCAATAAAATCGTCCACCATTCCTGATCCCAGTGGCCCTGGTCGATAGAGTGCGTTTACCGCGATAATATCTTCAAATCTTTCTGGCTGAAGACGGCGGAGGACATCTTTTAATCCATCAGATTCTAATTGGAAGACCCCGGACGTTTTTCCTTGGCAGATAAGTTCGAATGTTTTTTCATCATCGATTGGAATTTTATCAATGTCTATGTTGATATTACGAACATGTTTGATGAGTTTTAGTACGCGATCAATGAGGGTTAAGTTCTTAAGGCCAAGAAAATCTATTTTTAAGAAACCGAGTTTTTCAAGTTCAGTCATTGCGTATTGAGTTACCAATTCATTGCTTTTGGGTGGAATGTAAACAGGTAATACTTCATCAATTGCTTGTGGGGAAATTACAATTCCGGCAGCATGTTTTGATGCGTGTCGCGTTAATCCTTCCAGCCGAAATGCAAGGTCAAAGAGTTGTGCAACTTTTGGATTACTATTTTTTAATTCTGTTAATCGAGGTTCTTGTTCAAGAGCTTCTTCAAGCGTAATTTT
>CAYUHH010000040.1:0-6734 GCA_964444435.1 uncultured Pseudomonadota bacterium
TGTTTTGCCTGTGCCAGGAGGGCCCCATAAAATGAGAGAGGGAACCGGATCCTTTTCGATTGTTTGTTTGAGAAACCCTGTTTCACCAACAAGGTGGCGTTGGCCAAAAAAACGTTCAAGTGTTTGGGGGCGCATGAGTTCAGCAAGCGGAATATTCTGAAAGGTCATAAAGTTCTTTTATTTAAGGTTTTTCTTAAGTATAAAGAATGGACGGATAAAGTTAAGCTGACAACCTGTTTTGATCCTGGTATCTTTAAGTTTATAGAATTTAATTATGAAGTAAGAGAAGGTTTAACAATGAACGTATTTCAAAAGTTTGTTAATTGGTATAAGCGTCCAAAGACAAGAACAGAGGATTTTCTCGAGTTCTTATTTATTTTTGTGCCCATTGCATTTGTTATTCGTACGATCGGTTTTGGATTGTATAAAGTTCCTACAGGTTCAATGGAGACGACGATGTTAACAGGGGAAGGTTTTTTTGCTGATAAATTTACCCCTCTTTTGGGAAATCTTAAATACGGTGACGTTATTTCATTTAATGATCCACTTTTTAAATATTCAGATAATCCTCTGGTGAATGCATGGCAGATGTATGCATGGGGACCTGTAAATTGGACGAAACGTATTGTTGGTATGCCAGGAGATCATATTAAAGGTGTTATTGAAGATGGTAAGCCGGTTATATATCGTAATAGTGAAAAACTTGATGAACCGTATGTCAATAAATATCCGCTTATTCAAAGCGCCAATCAATATCGTGATCGACAGGTATATCTCAAATCATATGATCCTGATAAATCGTTAGAAGATCAACCATTTTATCGCATGAACAATGATGAGGTTAAACTTGGAAAGATGGTTGCACAGAAAATGGGTGAAGCTGATATTCGATATCCAAATACACCAAATTCAGATAAGGGTATCGTTGGCGATCGCAAAGGAAAGACGTTTGATGAATATGACATACAGCTTGCTTCTGATGAGTATTGGGCAATGGGCGATAATCGTCAAGGCAGTCTAGATTGTCGCGGATGGGGACCATTAAAACGTAAGTTTATTCATGGAAAAATTGTGTTCCGTATTTGGTCGCATGATGACGATGATAATTCGTGGATGATCTTCGATTTACTTTTCCATCCAATTGATTTCTTTCAACGTTTTCGCTGGAGTCGTTGCCTCAACTTTATTTACTAGCCAGTTTTCAGCTGGACTGGGTGGAGACCCAGCTGGTTGATTAATGTTTTTTATCTCTAAAGATGGTGCATTTTGATTGACCAGTCGCTCATCCTGAGTGATTTTGCGAAGCAAAATTGTATCGAAGGATCGTGTTGGACCCGGCAAGCAAGCTGCTTGACCGCGTAAAACTTTAAGAAAGAACCTCCGTTTTTATCGGAGGTTCTTTCTTAATACGCTCTTAAAAAATTTCTTCAGATTGCTTCCAAAAAATTTGATAAACCATTTACCTTAAAGTTTATCCGAAAACTCCAAACATCTTAAAAACCCTTTTTGTTTGCCGAATTATGGATAAACAAACTTCCAGTTTGATCGGCCAACATCTGTTGGATCGACAAGCAAGCTGCTTGGCCGCTTAGCAAACAAAACCTTTCTGGCTAAAGCCAAAATGATTTATTATTTTAAACTTTAATATTTTGCTTATCAGCAAAATATTTTGGCCACATGGTCAAGCGGAACGCTTGCCAGTCCAGCGGGGAGCTGGTCGATTAAACTGAAAGTTTTAAAAAATTGTTAAATGCGTTTTACTTGTTTTTTGAATGTGCGGTATACTAAAAGCCTTAAAGAACAGGCCCTTTTTCAACTTATGAATGAGAAAATTTATGAATGAAGAAAAATTATTTGATTTTTTTAAAGCTCATCAGATTGAGTATAAACTTTTTAAGCATCAACCGCTCTTTACGACTGCAGATAAGGAGATATTGATTGATAGTGATGTTGATTCTATTCCGGGGGCCCCATCAAAAAATTTATTTTTAAAAGATGTTAAAGGCGCCTTTTTCCTTGTGAGCGTGATTCAAGATAAATGTGTTGATTTAAAGGCTTTGAGTCAATTGTTGGCTTGTGGCCGCTTTTCTTTTGCCAAGCCGACAGAGATGTTTGAATTTCTTCAGTTGACGCCAGGTGCCGTTACTCCTTTTGGTCTTATGTTTGATATGCAAAAACAGGATTATCCTGAGAAGGTTTCCTTTGTTTTAGATGAAGATTTTTTAAAGGCTGAATACGTCATCTTTCATCCATTGAGAAATGATATGAGCGTAACGGTTAAACCCAAAGCATTTTTAAGCTGCATGGAAAAGTTGGGTCATTCTGCTCGGATCATATCTATTCCGACGAAAAAGATAGGTTAGGAGCGTTTTTTGTGAGCAATGTTCAGTTTGTTTGGTGAGGGAGCCTTAATGCTTAAGAGAATGGTTGTTTTTATAATCTTATTTATTAATACATTTTTTGCATTAGATATTCAAATTAAAGAAACGAAGAAGTTAGATATGCAAATACACTATTTTCTTTGCCAATCTTCATCTTTTCCTCTTGTCGCCCATATTGTCACGATGCCTATAAATAAATGTGATGTTGGGCTTATTCCGGCGTTGGGCCAAAGGGAAGAGGTATCATCTATAGCAAAAAGAATTAATGCAGTCATCGCCATCAATGGAAGTAATTATAGGCGCGGGGGTAAATTCAATGGATCTCGGTTAAATCTTTTTTATTTTGATCGTCAGATTTATTCTGATCTTCAGTTTATGCGCGGATCATTTGGGTGGGATTCAAGAAAAAAGGTTGCAACAATTGATAAAATGTTTTTAAGCGTAAGTCTTTTTATTGATCAATATCCTTGTAAGGTTGATCAAATTAATCAACCACGATTAGCGGGCCAATCGGTCATATATACAGGGGTTGCAGATAAATTTTTACTTCAGCATACGGCTGGCAAAAATATCGTTGTGGATAGTAGTGGTATAGTGCAGGATATTACGTTTGCGGGGCCTGAAACAATTCCTTCTAATTGGTTTATCTACCAGGTTGATAAAGATTCTTTGCCGAATGTTCATAAGGGCATGCGGGCAGATTTTTTATGTAAAGTTAAATCTGCTGAAAATAATAAAATTTATAATGGTTGCGACTTTATTATTGGGGGAGCAGGTATGCTGCTGCAGAATGGAACAGTGGTATCAGAGCAATTATACGATGAATTTTCTCAGGGAATTGAGGTTGTGCATTGTCATGATGAAGTCGCAGCAGATTTTCACACGAGAAAAATGCAAGAATGGCTTATTGAACAGCGACATCCACGTACGGCGATAGGTATAACGACAAAAAATGAGATTTGTATTGTTGTGGTAGATGGGAGACAATCTGGAAGCGAAGGATTGAGTCTGCATGAGCTTGCGGAACTGATGAAAAGTTTTGATTGTGTAAGCGCATTGAATATTGGTGGGGGTGGATGTTCCACGTTATGCATAAATAAAAAAATAATTAATAGTCCCTCTGCTGGTGAAGAACGACCTGTTTCAGAAGCAATATGTTTTTTTCAGTGAATTTATGCAAATTTTAGCGTAAAAATGGATAATCAAACTTCCAGTTTGATGGGCCAACAGTCTGTTGGATCGACAAGCATGCTGCTTGATCGCCCAGTAGCCAAACCATTTTTATCACAAGCCGCTTTTAGCTGCCCGTAACCAGAATGGTTAACAAAGGGGTAAATTATTTTAAAGCTACGGCTACAAAAGGTTTTACCTTTTGTACGGCAACTGTACTGAACAAAATTGTTTATTGAGCTTTTTAATATTTTGCTGGTAAGCAAAAATATTTGGTGCTACACGGTCAAGCGGAACGCTTGCCTGTCCAGTATGGTCCTTCGATATAATTTTGCTTCGCAAAATCACTCAGGATGAGCGACTGGTCGATCAAACTGAAAGTTTGAACAATTGGACCTTCAGCTATTTATTAATTTTTGGATAAGCTCTTAATTAATTGCATTCTTCGATAAATATCTTAAGAATCAACGGTCAGTGTTACGAGATGGCAGTGAAAAGGTACATGCTAAAGTTGTTTTGATCGAATATGTTAAAAAAGAAGGATCCTTTTTATGGACCCTTCAGCTATTTATTGCGTTTTTTATTAATTGAATAGACCGGCTTGTTTTGCAAGGTCAATTGCCACACGAGAAGTATTTGCACCTTGACTTACGGTGTATGGGAAAAGCAATTTTTCTTCGAGATCTTTTGTTGGTGCATCAACTTTATAATTTTTGCAGAACCTATTGTTTTCTGCGAGTTCTTTTAATCGTTCAAAGTGTGTTGCATAGATAAATTGTGTCTTTTTAAATGAACTCATTTTATTGACGAACTCGTATGCACATGTTTCGCCGTCTTCTGCAGCGGTGCCGGTAAATAATTCATCAAGGGCAAAGAAGAATTTTTGGTTTTCTTTGATTTGTTTTATCTGTTCAAGGATTTCTTGTGCACGTTTAAGTTCAGATGCGAATAGCGAAAGTCCATTAATGAGATCGTCAGAAATGTGAAGATAGGAATGAATGACGTCAAACATTGTACATTCAAAAGATTCTGCAGCCGCAATTCCAAATGTTTGTGCTAATACAATATTTTGTAAAATAGCTCGAATTGCGGTTGTTTTTCCACCCGCATTAGGGCCTGTTAAAATAATATGATGATCTTCTGATAAAGAACTTGGAACTGCGTTTTTGACTAAAATGTTCCAGAAGTTATTGCTTTGAATTTTGGGTTGATTTTGTTCAATATATGATGCAAAACAGAATTTGTTATGAGATTGTGCTGATTCAATAATTTGGGTTGCGAGTGCATTATATGCATCAAGTTCTGCGATACAAGCAAACGCTTCCGCGAGGTACTGTTGTTTTTCGTAGAGATCATACAAAAATGTTTGTACTGTTGGAGTTCTGAATACAAACGTGTTTTTGAAGCGATAACGACGATGTTTGATAGCCTTTATGAGATTTATGCCCGTTTTATTTTGAAGGTTGCTGATATTGAATTGGTTGTGAATATTATTGGTATTGCAGAGACTTTCAACCTGTTCAGCGATTGAAATAAGGCGATTTAATGAATGTATTTTTAGTCGTTTATCATATGCATTTTTGTATTCTTTCACGAGACTATACGTTTGTATACCGTTGAGGAAGGCAAAATATGCAGTTGTTCCTGCGATATTCCGATTGAATACACCATCTCGTATGTGATTTTTTACATAGCATCCTGTTGTGCAGGCGGTTGCTCCCAGGGCACTCAAGTTAAACGCTAGTAATGCTGATCTTCCTTTGTCGTCTTTGAGAAGAAAGTTAAATAAAGGATATAATTTAGGATTTTGTTCTTTGATCTGTTTGAGTCCTTTAAGCTCTGGACAGGACTTTCCCTTGAAGAAGTCTGACATTAATTCAATTATAATCGTTTCTTCTTTTTGAGCTTCTTCAAGCAGTAATTCAATGTCTTTTTTTAATGTTGGATTTTCAACTAATGTGCGTATTGCGTTTTGTCTGGAGGCAAGGATGGTTTTTTTGTCCTGTGAGCTCACCGGGACGTTGAGTGTTTGTGCAATAAAGTTTTTCCCCATTTCAGTTTTACAGGGGAAGAAATTTGCAATCTCCGGAATATTTAAATCTTTGGAAAGATTTGTAGTTTCAGCGTAATTAATATTTTGTTTATTGTAAGCTGAAATGCCGGTTTCATCATGCGTCATGATGTTTATGATGTTTGTTTTTCCACTTTCATAGTCTGGATTATCTGCGAATAGAGATGTTGCAATAAAAATGAATAAGAATTTTTTGTTAATGGTCATTGGTTTCCCCCTGGGTTTAAGAATGGTTTTTCGTCTAATTATAGTTAATTCTGTTTTTTTGTATATAAAAAGCGCTTTTTATATTTTTATTTAAACTGGCTGATGAGCATTGAGGCTTGTTTGAGTGTAAAGTATGACGTCACGCAAGGGTCAAGCTTCAATTTGATATAAATTCAAGATTTTTCAATGCGATGATTTTTTATGCGTAATTTCAGATTCGATCTAAAGCTCTGAGTAATATTTCTTCATGATCTTTTTCGATTTTTCTTCTGAGTGTGTGGAAAAGTTTGTGATTTGGGCCTTCAAAGTTTTCTATGAATTGTTCAATTTGATTGATGCGCTTTTTGAAAAAGTGATGATATTCAAGTGGAAATGTGTGGATCGCTAACGTTTTTTTTAGACGTTTAAGGTTTATTTTTGTATCTTTTAACAATTTTAATACGTCAATAACAAGTGATTCTGCGATGTTTTTATATATTTTTTCGTATTTATTAATTGAGATAAAATTATTAAAGTTTTCAATTTGGTTATAAAAAAGGCGAATAAATTTTGAAAGTTCATCAAAAAGATCGATGGCGTGGAAGAATTCGACATCTTTTAATGCTTCTTCGATTTCCATAAGCATATCATTTATGTATTCGATATTTCTTGAGATGTTCGCTTCAAAGCAACCTCGAATATTAAACTTTTGTTTTGAATGAAATGATTGAATTTGATTATGTATGCAGCAAAACATAATAAAAAAGAATTGCATTTGTTTGAGCATGTTTATTTCCCCCTTTTTAAATTTATGTTATTTCACTTAAAAGCTCATTAAATGAATCTTGAGCGAGGATTGTGTGCGTTTTCAATAGGGTGTGGAACAGTTTTAGTTTTTTTTTTGCAAAATGCGTGATGGTCGAGAG
>CAYUHH010000041.1:0-6700 GCA_964444435.1 uncultured Pseudomonadota bacterium
TAAAATTTATTAATATTTAAATATGAAGGGCCACTTTTTAAAAGTGGCTCTTTTCTTTTTACAAAAGTATTCATTTTTTGTTTTTTGTTGCAAATTACTTTGTGAATTGTGCACATTAAAAGAGATAAATCAGAGTGGGGGGGGGGAAATGAAGAGGTTATATCTCATTGTTTTGTGTATCGTAAGTTTTTCTATTTATGGGTTCCGAAAAGTTGTTGTTGTCGGTGGTGGATTAGCCGGTTTATCAGCTGCAATTGAAGCCTCTCGAAATGGAGCGCAGGCTTTACTTTTGGATAAGAGTGAAAGTCTTGGTGGAAATTCTAAAAAAGCTTCCAGTGGTATTAATGCAGTTTATACTCCTATTCAAGAAGAAAATTATGTGCAAGATCAAGTTGAGACGTTTGCTTCTGATACCTTAAAATCTGGCAATGGTTGCTCTGATGAAGCGTTGGTTAAAACGTTGGTGCACGAATCAGGTGATGCATGGAAGTTTTTATCAGATTTAGGTGTTGATTTAACGGTTGTTTCTCAAACGGGGGGACATTCAGCTGCACGAACTCATCGGGCTCAACAAAAGAATCGTGAGACAATTACAACAATTGGCGTTGATATTATCAATGAGCTCTCAGCTTATGTTGATTCGTGTTTTCCTTCTGTCATCGTGAGTACATCTTCACGAGTAACTGAATTGCTGAAAAAGGCCGATGGCGAGGTGTATGGTTTGATTTATGAAAAAGGGGGAAAGCATCACCGTATTTTGTGTGATGCGGTGATATTAGCAACGGGTGGTTTTTGTGGCCAGACAGGCAGTCAAAGCTTGCTAGCTCGATGGCGCCCTGATCTTCTGTCATTAAGTACCACAAATGGTAATTGTGCTGACGGGGACGGTATTAACTTAGCATGTTCGTTGGGTGCGACTGTCGTTGATATGGAAAAAGTTCAAGTTCATCCAACGGGTTTTGTTCATCCTCATGCTCCTTGTGAATTACGTAAATTTTTAGCGCCTGAAAGCTTGCGAGCCTCAGGTGGCATTTTGTTAAATCACGAGGGGAAGCGTTTTACAAATGAATTGGGCAAGCGTGATAGTGTTTCCCATGATATTTTGTCTTGTTGTAAGCCATATTCGGTATATGATGAAAAGGGTCCGGTTTCGGCTTATTTAATTTTAAATGAAGATGGTGCACGTCTTTTTCAAAAAAAAGTTCTTAATTTTTATATGCGCTGTGGATTAATTCAGCAGGTGGTAAATGCCGATGTTTTGGCAGATTTTATCGGTGCAGATCGGCAGGTGGTAAAGCAAACGTTAAATGAATATAGCGTTTGCTCTTGTAAAGGATGCGATTCTTTTGGAAAAACGATATTTCCGGTTAAGAGGTTTTCCTGTAGTGAGTTGCTTTATGTCATGATTATTACGCCGTGCTTACATTACGCGATGGGTGGCCTTAAATTTAATGAATGTGGGCAGGTGTTAGGTTTGTGTGGTCCATTAAAAAATTTATATGCGGCAGGTGAAGTAACGGGAGGTTTGCATGGCAACAATCGTTTATGTGGTAATTCGCTTCTCGAATGTGTTGTTTTTGGTCGTCGTGCAGGAAAAAGCGCTGCATTATCATAAGTAGAAAAAAGCCCCGAGGAAAATTCGGGGCAAGATCCTTTTTATTTTCCAAGTAAATGTTTTATTTTTTCCCAGAAAAGCATTTTTGAGTCTTTAAATGTTAAAAATGCAAAGAGTGCAAGGACGAGCATCCAGCTGATGGTGTGAATTGCTTCAACGGCTTTTTCAGGAAGAGGGCGACGAATAATGGCTTCAATCGTTGTAAATACAAGTTGGCCACCATCAGTAATTGGAAGTGGAATCAAATTAATGAAGGCAAGGTTAATGCTGATAAATGCCAGGAGAAAGAGAAAAACTGACAATCCTTCTTTAGCATTGGCCATTACTTGTGCAACTAGCATGAGTGGGCCCCCGAGGCCTTCTGTTGTACGTTTACGAAAAAGTCTTGCAAAAACTTGGAAAGTTTTTTTTGTGAGGTCAATCGTAAGGTTCCACGCATTTTTTATGCTTTGTGCGAACGATTGTGGGGTTAAGTATCCAGCGGCTTTGAATTCGATGCCAATTTTTCCGTTTTGATCAGGGGTGATTGTTTTTGTAAATTCTTGGCCGTTTCGGTCCACGATAATCGATATTGTTGCGTTTTTATATTTTGGTAACAAGGTAAGAACGTTTAAGATGTTAGGGGTGGGTTCATTATTAATTGCTCGAATAACGTCCCCTTTTTGTAATTGTGCAATTGCAGCTGGTTTGTCAACTATTGTTGTTTTAATAATTGGTTGGATATCGTCGGGATTGAGGTAGAGAGATTTGGGCATCCCTGTAAAATAGAGGCCAATAAATATAATGAAGGCTAAAATGAAGTTAAAGAGAATGCCTCCCATGAGAATGAGAGCTTTTTGCCAATAGGGTTTAACTTGAAAACTGCCTTTATCGAGAGCTTTTGCTTCCTTCTGTTCGCCTTGACCAATTTCTGCCATTCCTGCAATTTCAACATATCCGCCAAGAGGAATAGCTGAAATTTTAAAGTCGGTACCCCACATTTTTTTTGAAATAAGTTTGGGGCCCATTCCTATTGAGAAGGATGGAGCGCGTACGCCAAAGAGACGGGCAAATAAATAATGCCCAAATTCGTGAAGACCAATAATGATCCCAATACCAAATAAGCCAAGTGCGATTGATGCAATGCTTTTTAACTGGTAAAGAAATGCGAGATTCATAATCCTTACTCCTTGATTTAAATCTTCTTTGTCATATTATTTGTTTGATTGTGAGCGTACCAGAATTCTTACTTTATGCAATTTCTAAAAAATAAAAGCAATTTTAGCATTCCACTTGAAAAAATTAAGAAAAAGGTTAAAATTAATATGAACGCGCTTAGTAAAATTGTTCCATTTGTATAAAACTTACAAGCTGTCGTGTTTCTGTTTTGTTTATAAGTAAATTTTATAAAGTTAACGCTAAAAGTAAAGGTTGTTTAATCTATGCCTACGATAAGCCAACTTGTTCGCATGAAGCGAAAAAAGGAAAAAATTAAGTCAGACAGCCCTGCGCTTGTGGGCAGTCCTCAGTTACGCGGTGTGTGTAAACGTGTTTTTACAACAACGCCAAAAAAGCCGAATTCAGCTTTGCGCAAAGTTTGTCGTGTAAAACTTTCAAGTGGCATGGAAGTTACGGCATACATTCCAGGCGAAGGCCATAACCTTCAAGAGCACTCTGTTGTGCTTGTTCGTGGAGGTAAGGTGAAAGATTTGCCTGGTGTTAAGTATCATGTGGTGCGTGGCGCCCTTGATACAGGTGGAGTTGAGAATCGCAAGCAAAGTCGTTCATTGTATGGCGCCAAGCGGCCAAGTTAAACAGACATATAAAGGTTAATTACTATGCCTAGAAGGAAATCGACAAGTTTTGTAAGAGAGATTGGTTCTGATATTCGTTATAATTCAGAGCTTTTGCAGCGTTTGATCAACATGATTATGGAGCGTGGTAAAAAAAATACTGCACGTACTATTGTGTATGATGCGATGGAAGTTCTTGAAAAAAAATCAGGAAGTTCGGATCGCGCAATGCAATTGTTTAATCGTGCTTATCAGAATATTGTGCCTCTTGTAGAGGTTCGCCCGCGACGAGTGGGTGGAAGTGTTTATCAAGTGCCTATGCAGGTAGATGAGCACCGCGCAGGTTCATTGGCGTTACGTTGGCTTATTTCAAGTGCTTCGGGTCGCCCTGCAAAAACAATGGGTGAACGGCTTGCTCAAGAGTTACTTGATGCGGCTGAAGGTCGTGGTGCAGCAATAAAAAAGAGAACAGATGTGCATAAAATGGCAGAGGCGAATAGGGCCTTCTCGCATTATGCATGGTAAGTAGGTAAGGTATATGAGTACAAGCTTAAGTAAATATCGTAATATTGGAATTGTAGCGCACATTGATGCGGGTAAGACGACTGTCACAGAACGTATCTTACTCTATACCGGTGTTTCTCATAAAGTTGGAGAAGTGCATGAAGGTGAAGCAACGATGGACTGGATGGCGCAGGAACGAGAGCGTGGTATTACGATTACTTCAGCTGCTACCACATGTTACTGGGGTGGGTATCGAGTAAATATTATTGATACTCCGGGACACGTTGATTTTACTATTGAGGTTGGTCGTTCATTGCGTGTGCTTGACGGAATGGTTGGCGTGTTTTGTGGTGTTGCTGGCGTGCAGCCCCAATCTGAAACGGTGTGGCGTCAGGCAAATCGGTATAAAGTTCCACGTATTATTTTTGTTAATAAGTTGGATCGTGTGGGCGCTGATTATAAAAAAGCTGTTAAGTCGATTAACGACAAGTTAAAAGGCAGCAATGCATTATTAATGCAGATGCAGGTGGGATATTCTGAAAAATTAACTGGCATTATTGACCTCTTAACAATGCGTATGGCTGATTATTCTGATTCAGGATTAAACGTTGAGTTTAAATGGATTGATGTTCCTGAAGAATATAAAGAAGAAGCAGCGCGTTTACGGATCCTTGTTGTTGAGCGCGCGTGTGACTTCGATGATGCTTTAGCTGAAAAATATTTGGCGGGTGAAGAGCTTGCTGTTGATGAAGTTAAAAAGGCGCTTCGAAAAGGTGTTTTGGAATTGAAAGTTTCGCCAGCGTTTTGTGGTACAGCTTTCAAAAACAAAGGTGTTCAGTTGCTGCTTGATGCGGTAGTTGACTATCTTCCATCGCCGTTGGATGTTCCGCCTATTGAGGGAGTTGTTCCTCGGACAGATAAGGTTGAAGAGCGCAAAGCTTCGGTCGATGAACCGTTTAGTGCGCTTGCATTTAAAATTATGACCGACCCATATGTGGGTGTTCTGACGTTTGCGCGTGTGTATTCAGGAAAACTTGATGCAGGTTCATATATATATAATGCGCGAACGGGTAAAAAGGAACGTGTGAGTCGAATTTTGCAAATGCATGCGGATAAACGTCAAGAGTTAAAGGCGTTGCATGCCGGTGATATTGGCGCGCTTGTAGGTCTAAAGGATGTTAAGACAGGCGATACGTTATGTGATGAAAAGCATCCTATTATTCTTGAATCAATTGAAATACCTCCATCGGTTATTTCGTCATCTGTTGAGCCAAAAGCAAAAGCTGATTATGAAAAAATGGTTATTGCATTGCGTAAGATGGTTCAGGAAGATCCCTCATTTAGATTCACGTATGATCACGAAACAGGCCAGACAGTTATTGCTGGAATGGGTGAGTTGCACTTAGAGATTGTTATTGATCGACTTAAGCGCGAGCAAAATGTTGAGGTTGATCAAGGTAGGCTTCAAGTTGCATATAAAGAGACCATTCGTAAGCCCGTTAAGTCTGAAGGTAAGTACGTTAAGCAATCTGGTGGGCGTGGCCAGTATGGTCATGTATGGATTGCGTTTACGCCGCTTGAGCGAGGAAAAGGTTTTGAGTTTGAAAATAAGGTTGTTGGAGGGTCTATTCCTCGCGAATATATTCCAGCAGTTGAAAAAGGTTTGAACGAAGCAATTCACAATGGTGTGTTAGCTGGTTATCCAGTAGTTGATTTGAAAGCCACCTTGTACGATGGTTCTTATCACGATGTTGATTCGTCTGAAATGGCATTTAAGATTGCAGCTATTATGTCGTTTAAGCATGCGATGAGAGAGGGCCTAGCTGTATTGCTTGAGCCTATTATGAAGGTTGAGGTTGATACTCCCGAAGAGTACATGGGCGATGTCATGGGAGACTTGAGTTCTCGCCGTGGACGTATTTTGGGTATGGAAACTGAAGCTGGGAATGCTCAAGTTGTTGCAGAGGTTCCATTGGAGGCAATGGTTGGTTATGCAACTGATTTGCGTTCGATGACAAAAGGGCGAGCAAATTATTCTATGGAGCCGGAATGCTATCGAGAAGTGCCGCAGCATGTTCAAGAAGCAATTGTGTCGAGTAAGTAAGTTTAATTTATATGAAGAGCTAATGTGGAGAACTTATGGCAAAAGAGCAGTTTAAACGTGATAAAGAACACGTAAATATAGGTACCATTGGTCACGTTGATCATGGTAAGACAACATTAACCGCAGCTATTACAGAAGTTTTATCTAAGGAAGGTAAGGCTGAAAAGCGAGCATTTGATCAAATTGATAATGCTCCAGAAGAAAAGGCTCGTGGTATTACCATTGCAACTTCACACGTAGAGTATGACACGGATAAGCGTCATTATGCTCACGTTGATTGCCCAGGTCACGCTGATTATATTAAAAATATGATCACCGGTGCTGCGCAGATGGATGGTGCCATTTTGGTAGTATCTGCAGCGGATGGTGCAATGCCTCAAACAAGAGAGCATATTCTTTTAGCTAAGAACGTTAACGTTCCTTCCATGGTTGTGTACCTTAATAAGGTTGATATGGTTGACGATCCCGAAATGACCGACATGGTTGAAGAAGAGATCAGGGATTTATTGAAAAAATATGATTTCCCTGGTGATGAAACTCCTATTATTCGTGGATCAGCATTGAAGGCGCTTGAAGGTGATCTCAGTGAAATTGGTGCGGGATCTATTAAAAAGCTGCTTGATGCAGTTGATAATTATATTCCAACGCCAAAGCGTGATATTGACAAACCGTTCTTGATGCCAGTAGAAGGTGTTTTCTCAATCT
>CAYUHH010000042.1:0-6696 GCA_964444435.1 uncultured Pseudomonadota bacterium
GTTCTGGTTTCTATTCACAAAGAACATACAGGCTATCACAACATGGTATGGCAAAAAAAGGTGATGTTGTGTTTCATGGATGAAAACAATATCGCTTATAGCGTCCTTGGTCGCGCAGGAGTGGTTCGTGCTCCATCCGAGGTTCATCCTCTCATGAATGTTGTTCGTATTGACATAATTGATATTAAGTGTGATCGTTCTGTGCTGGTGAGAGTTGATAGCGGTGTTCGTTGGAGTTATACTTCCCCTGAGGCAGAAGAATTGTGTGAAGGGTTGTATGATGAATTGAAGGCATTGTCACTAACCCTTTAATGATGAATTAAAAAAAGGATGGTAATGAAGAGGTTTTTTTACCTATCGATGATGATAGCTATTTTTTGTATGGGCGGTCTTTTTGGCGCAGAGAATAATCAGGGCATCTCACAAGGTTCCTTGATGAAATCTGTTAAAGAATCTTTGTCAGAGCAGGTTGGCGTAGCTTCTATTAAGCACCCAGTTGAAGAAGAAAATGTAACAGAAGTAGAAGTAACTGTGACAGACAAATCACAGCCTGATAAAGCTCCTGAAATAAAAACAGTAACAATTGAAGCCGACATAGCCTCTGGTCAACCATCTGATGAAAAATCTGCAACAGATCAAGTTGATATAACTAGTGATGAGCCTAAAAAAATTGAAGATGAAATATCTCAAAAAGACGAAAAAAAGCTGCCGCCTGTGCCTGTTGAGCCAACACCGCAAGAGATAAAACAAGAGGCGGTGGAAAAGGAAAAAGTTGAATTAGATCTTACGCCTCCTGAATGTTTGCCATCTGACCTTGATACAACGGGGCCCGATGCCGGTGGTAATTGGGTTCTTAAGCGTGCGTTTTGGGAGCAGGGTGAAAAAACCTATGAAAAAATCATGCACGCTAATAATGAACTTTATGATTTACATGTCAAGTTTGTCCAGGCACGAAATGTGATCGATAAAGAATCCGATACTGCGTTTAGAGATCTTGGCTTTGAGCAAGGACAGGTTGCAGAATTGTTAGATAATTTGATTGAAGATACGCAAGTGGAACGCGAAAAAGATGGTCTTGATGAAAAAGAGCGTGAGTATCTTAAGACGTTAAAAGCCAAACAAGCAAAACTTGAACAACTGAAGTTAGATCTTGCTACCGTGGGCGAACTTGAAGAAGCGCTTGGTAGAGTGATGAGTAATCTTGATCAGCAAGTTGGTGTATGTCGTAAGTATGAACGTCAAGCATGGGAACATTTCAAAGCAATTGGCAAAGAACTCAACGACAAAAAAGCGCGCCTTCTTTTTTATGAGATGGAAGGTTTTCTCAAGACGGTAGAGAAAAATCGTGATTATGTGAAAAATGATTTATGGAATTACTTTAATGAAAGTTCACAACAGGTTAAGGATCATTTGGGCAAGATTAAGAGTGCGGTTGATCAGTTGAAACAGGCTGGAACAGATCTTGAAAAGGAATTTGAAGCGTTTACTAAGGTTGATGAAGAGAAAGATGAAAAAGAATTAGAAGCTGAAAAAGAAAAAATACAGCAAGAAATGACAGAAATTGCTCGTCAGAAAAAAGAATTGCAGCAGAAAAAAGGTTTCTTTAATCAGGTTTCATTGTGGTCAAACAAAATTTGGCAATCAGTAAAAGATCTTTCAGTCAAAGTTTATAAGGGTTCTTTTTCGGGAATTAATTATGTGTGGTCATCTACAAAAGAGATGACCGGAAAAGCTTTGCATCTTTTTGATAAAAAGAAGATCAAAAAAGTTATAGATGAGAAAAAAACCGAAGCTCAAGTTGCAAATAAAGAAGTTCTTGCTGAAAAGGAAAATACTCTTCAAGAAAGGTCAGCATAAAAAGAAAAATTGGAATAAGAAAGCATAATTTTTTCTCAAAAATTAAAAAGTGGTGATCGTGTCAGGGTAGCTGCCCCGGCACGATCGATTTTCATTTAAACGTGTTACGTTGTGAATGTCCATTTAGAAAATGAGGTTTTGGATTGTTTTTTGTTGAGCTATTTTAATCGTGGTCTCTTCAGTTATTTCCTAAAATTATAGGATCTGTTGTGAGTAAGATAGAATTGCGTATTTCAGCTCAACCATTTATCAAAATTGTGCGTCATTAATAGAATTCAAATTTTCAGTTTAATCGCGTCGTACAATAATTATGACCTGCGTCATAATTATTGAGATCTATTCCTTTGCATATATATTAAAATTTATTCTTTGTAATAATACGTAATATGGCACAGGAAACAAAAAAAGATCTTTTTGAATAAGTTTACGAGTAAATTCCAAGGTATTTTTAATTTTTACATGAACCCTTTTTGCTTCCTGCGCATTACCATGAATTAACAAGTTAAATTTAATTTTTAAGCGCAGGAATTGCTGTATAATATTTTTGCTCAGCAAAAATATTATGGCTACGCGGCCAAGTAATTTGCTTGCTGATCAAACAGGATGTTTGCCGGGTCCAGCACGGTTGCTGGGTAACTTTTAATGACTATTTCTTGATTGTTAGAAAAGAGATGTCTAATAGTGGGGTTATTTTTTGCTTCGAAAAAAAAGGTTCAGAAGGTTCAGATTACAGGTTATAATGTTGCGATAAATGCAAAAAGTCCAATAGCGAATAATAAGATTGCAACTACAAAGGAAAGATGAAATCGGTCAGCATATTTATACGTAGGGCGTGAGATTTGCTTTACTTGAATGCGGTATTGTGTAAGTGCTACAATAATGCTTAACAAGCCAAGAAGAATAAAACTTGCACCTAAAATTTTAACGTTACGCATTGCCGAACCAAGATTTTCTAAATGTTCCGTTGGAAGAACATTCAATATTCCAGGGATGCCAAAACCAAATCCAATGAGTGTAAGGCTTGTGCGAATCCATGCGAGCAGTGTGCGTTCTGAAGAGTTTCTACTTTGGAGTTTTGCAAGGTTGTGCATTGTTTCTTCTTTATTCATTATTTTCTCCTTTTTATAATTATATTACACTATAAAAGCTTATGAGAGATAATACTAGTTATTCATCAAGGAGTACGGTGAAAGAAAATTTATCAGGAATGCTTATTATTGATAAGCCATTGGCTTGTAGTTCGATGGATGTAATTCGTGTTTTGCGAAGATTGACAGGTATAAAAAAGATTGGGCATGCGGGAACGCTTGATCCATTGGCAACAGGTGTACTATTAGTTTGTATTGGGCGAGCAGCAACAAAGCAGATTGATCAATTAATGAATACTGAAAAAGAGTATGTTGCTGAAGTAAATTTAACAGCTTTTTCAGAAACTGATGACGCAGAAGGTCCATTACATGAAGTGTGCATTGAAATTATTCCGCCTGAGGACGATATAAAAAAATGCTTACAATCTTTTATTGGTTTGATTAAGCAGGTGCCACCTCAATATTCTGCAATAAAAGTTAATGGTGTTCGTTCATATAAAAAGGCTCGCAAGGGTAAGTTTGTTGAGTTGAAGCCAAGAACGGTTGAAATAAAAAGTATCGATATACTTTCTTATTCTTGGCCATTATTAAAGATCAAGGTTACGTGTGGCAAAGGTGTTTATATTCGAAGCCTTGCGCGAGATGTTGGAAAAAGCTTGTGTGTAGGAGGATATATTTCTGCTTTGCGACGTACTCGTGTAGGAGCTTATGATGAGCAAAAAGCGATTGCATTAATTGATCTTCAAGATAAAAAAATATTAGTTGAGGATAAAATAGTTTCTATTTAATCTCTTTCTAAAAAAGAAGTGGGTTCTTTTTTAGGTGAAGCTGGAGAATCTTCTGATTCAGGTGCCGGAGTATTGCTACGAGAACTGAGGTTTTCCAGGACGCTCAAGCATCCTGCTCGATAAGAGCAAAAACGTTGGGTTCTTGCAATTTCTTCAAAGGCGGTTGGTTGATAGTCGTCGTCCTCTGAAAAAAAGCGAGGGCCACAGGAAAAGTTTTGGGCACATAGGCCAAGTGTTAAAAATATAAAAATTTTTTTTATCATAAAATCCTTTCGCCTTTTAGTTTAAATCAAAAAAAGCATCTAAGCAAAAGGGTTTTTAAACTTTTTATGCTTCCATGTGAATGCGGATGCGATATTCTCCGCCAGGAAGATTAAATAAAAAAGCAGGGTATGTCAGGGATTTCCCACATAAAAGAATATTCACCTTGTGCTGATGTTGTAAGGTGAAGTTCTTCGCCATTAGGGAAAATGATATCGATTGGAATATTCGCAAAAGGTTGTTGAAAGGAATTGGATATTCTTCCGCTGTAAGCATTCACCAGGCTGAAGGGGAGTGTAAATGAAATTTCACAGAGTTGTTCATCTGGAGGTATTCCTATAAATTCAAAAAAACCGGTGTCATCCGATCTAGTCTGTTCTATTTGTTGATGGTTAGAAAAAAGTGTGACGACTATGTTTGATATTCCATTGCCTAAAAAATTGTTTAAAAAGTTTCCAGTAAATGAATAATGATTTTCATTTACGTCAATTTGAGAAGGCGCTTCTGTGTCAGTTGAATAATCAGATTCACTTGAATAATCAGAGTCGCTAGTTTCGCTGGATGTTTGAGTTATGTCAGAAGGAAAATTCTGGATTGAGGTGCTTGCAAAAAGTTGGGTAAAAAGTAATAAAAAAAATATATTCTTCATGGTCTTTTTATTTTAGTTTTTCATATGTTTAACCTGTAGGGCAAGAATTGTTTAAAAAAAGGTTATTGATTTTTAATTTTGACGTTGCGCATTGGGTTGTTCTTTGTTACAATATCAGCGAAATATGCCGAAGTGGTGAAACTGGTAGACACGCAGCCTTGAGGGGGCTGTGGGAGAAATCCTGTGGGGGTTCGAGTCCCTTCTTCGGCACCATTTTTTCTAGGAGTTATTGAAGCCTTTTTTTTAAGATAAATAGGAGATTGTCTCATGGTTATGCCTTTACGACGTATTCTTGCTTCAAGTTTTGGTTTTTGGCTTGCTTTGGCAGTAGCAGCCCTTTACTTTTTGTATCCACCAATGAAAAAATTAACCTTTGGCATTGATTTGGTTGGGGGGACGTATATTACTTTGGGGGTGCAAACTAATGACGCGATAGCTCATGAGTTGCAGTCGTTGATGTTTTCTACTGTCGCTGGATTAAAGCGTGATGAAAAAATTGAAGCAAAGGGAAATAAACTTAATAAAGAAAATTTATCGTTTGATTTGTCTTTTGATTCACAAGAAAATGTTTTGAAAGCTGAAAATTTTATTCGTGAAGAATATCGTGATAGCAAGGGATCAAGTAAAGATATCGAAATGTCATTGGCTGATACAACCTTGACGGTTCGTTTTAGCAAGAAGAAAGAGGCGGCGATTCGCCAGGCAGCTTTAATTGGGAACAAGGAAGTTCTTCAAACCCGTTTAAATGCGACGGGTGTTGAAGAGGTTCCGGTTTATACGCGTGGCAACGATCGTATCGTTGTTGAGTTGCCAAATGTACATGATCCTATCAAGGCTAGAAAGTTAATCGGAACGCCTGCAATGTTAGAGTTTCGTATTATTGAAGAAGGTCCTTTTTCAAGTAAAGAAGAGCTTCTTGATAAATTCGATGGTGAAATTCCTGAGGGAATGGAAATCTTGGAAGGTCGCGATCGTCAAATAGGTCGAGCATATTTCTTAGTTCCTGATTATTCAGAGGTAACGGGTCGTTATTTGCTTTCCGCAAAACCTCGCTTAAGTCAAGATCGTTCGGGTTCAATGCGCATGGCTGTGAATTTCCAATTTAATTCCGAGGGTGGCAAACGCTTTTATGAGTTGACGTCTCAAAATGTAGGACGCTTGTTGGGTGCGATTCTTGATAAAAAGGTTATTTCGCATGCAACAATTCAAGAAGCGATTAAGAATGAAGGCCAGATTTCAGGTAATTTTTCTCAAGAAGAGTCAAAAGAGTTAGCAACGTTGTTGAAATCGGGTTCTTTTACTGCCCCGGTTACCTTTGAAGAAGAACGGCATATTGGGCCGGCGTTAGGATCAGATTCAATTAGACATGGTTTAATTTCATGCCTTGTTGGGTTAGGTTTGATTTTTATCTTTAGTTTGTTTTATTACAAACTTTCGGGATTGTTTGCGTTTATTGCGTTAGTTTACAATTTAATTTTGGTGCTCTTTATTTTATCCCGTATGCATGCGGCATTAACGTTGCCCGGTATTGCAGGGTTGGTTTTAACGGTTGGCATGGCAATTGATTCATCGATTTTAATTTATGAGAAAATAAAAGAGTTGTTAGCAGAAGGAATGCATGTTCCACAAGCTGTTCGGCATGGTTTTTCTGATGCAATGACGGTTATTTTGGATGCAAATATTACAACTTTTATTGTTGGCATTGTGCTTTACAATTTTGGTTCAGGTCCAATTAAAGGATTTGCAGTAACCTTGATGGTTGGTATTATTACAACCTTAATTACGGGCTTGTTCTTCTTGCGTTCACTCTTTGAACTTTTATTGACACGACATATACAAAAGCTCAGTATTTAGTATACTTTCAAGTGGTTAAGGCGGCGTAGCTCAGCTGGTTAGAGCGGCGGAATCATAATCCGTAGGTCCGGGGTTCGAGTCCCTGCGCCGCTACCAAATTAACGTTCTTGATTTCTTAGCTTTTTCTAGAGGTGTGACATGCAGCGTAAAGATCTAAATATTCCTTTATTGTTAACTTTGGTTCGGCTATGTTCTCCTT
>CAYUHH010000043.1:0-6625 GCA_964444435.1 uncultured Pseudomonadota bacterium
GCTTTAATTAAACTCTTCACATCTCCATGAATGTCTCCAAAAACAAATGTTTCTACGCCAGACTTAACAATCTCTTTTTGAACAAAAGGATAAAATTTTTGAAAATCAAAGAATTGTTCAGACGGTTTTTCAGCAACCCAATGCGCCTCCTCTAAATCTTGAGTTATCATCTTTTGATAGTCTTCAAAAAGCTCGAAAACAAGCCCAGTATCAAGCGCATGTAAATGTTCATGAGCTGAAAAAACGCATTCTTTAAAAGCTGAAAACGAAAGCGGTTTTGCATAAATCGATAGCGCACAAAAAACAAAAAGGATTGTTATCTTTTTAAAAACCATCACTCAACCTCGTCTTTTCTCGTCTCAGATTGCTTATCTCGCTTATGCGAAGATTCGCCCTCTCTTACTTCTGGGCCTTCATCATCTCGAACCACTCTCTTTTCACCAATTCTTTTTTGATATGCAGCCTGCATATCCCAACGATAAACACCTAGCTCTCTTCCTGGGCATATAAACGCCCCAACGTATCTATTTCCGCTTGGCATCCTTGCTACCCTTGGCCCCGGAACAAGATAGTCCAACATACACAGATTCTTTGTTGCAAAATCAAATATAGAAAAACTATCTTTATCTTCAGTTTCAAAAAGTCCCACTCCCTCAGGAGCAGATATCAGGGTAAAAACAGGAGTATTAATTACCGGAAAAACGGATTCTTGATGCACACGCTTTAAAGTAATACCTAATTTACCACCAGCTTCATAGGTATCAAAACAACCATTTCCTTGTATATGCTGATGCCCCCTAAAAAATGCTTTAATAAAAATCTGATCAGATGAAGATGAAAAAGAATTCAACAATCGCTGAACAATTCGTACTGGAAATGCAAGCGACCGCCCTCGCAATTCTTTATATTCAATACAATGACTAATATCCGCCCAACTAAACTCAGAACAATAGGATGCTGGATCTTGATCTTTTTTTTCATAAGCATCACGTAATAAAACTTGCTCTGCATCATCAAATAAACTTAATTGCCGCTCTTTTAGGACTGGATCAAACGTCAATCGTGCAAACCGACAATCCGGTTTTTTTAAAAATGAAGTCATATCAAAACCTAATGTTGGAAGTGCATGACAACCACCAATGTAATCCATCCCCTCAGGTGAAGAGGCTCCAACCCAACACAAACTTGGCAAATGTTCAAAAAAACCACCTAAAGCTTTCAAAAAGAATTCACTCAACGCCACACCGTACTTCATAGCCAGCTCAGGAACTAATCCATAGGCATGCGCCATCGCAACATCCTCATGATTTCCAGCCAATAAAATAACTTTATCTGGATTGACGGCTTTCAATCTGAATAAAGTATAAAGAACCTCAACACTATAACGACCCCGATCCCCATAGTCACCCAAAAACACCATGTAAACATTATCGGAAAGTTTAAAATCATCATTTAGATATCCGTTAGCACAAACTCGATCCAAATTTCTCAAAAGAGAATGCACCGAACCGTGGATATCACCCTGAATATAAACTCTGCTCTTTGAATCCACAATCATCTGCTGCATGAATGGCATAGATGAATCAAGGGTGACACCCTCAAGCCACACTCGAGAATCAGACATCTGTTCAGCGATACAATTTTGAGCAGCTACCAATGCACGATAAAATTCATTATGAGAAACGGCTTCCTTCACATCATATGCTCGCCTTAATACAGCGAGCGGCGCAATGGCATCCATCAGATGATCAAACTCTTCCAAATTTTGGAAACAAAAATCCCTCCACTCAGAAAAGCTCACCTCTCGATCAATAACCTCTGCTGAAAGGGAAAAAACAGACAAAAAAAGAATACAAAACTTTAACAATTTCATTAACGCACCTCCATTAAATAATCTCTCACAGAGACAAACTATTTTCGATTTGTAAATATTATAACATGGCTGTACATTTTTGCAAGCTTTTAAACTATCCAAACACTCCCTAAACTCCTTAACCCACCACAAATCTCGACTAACAAAACCCTTCACCTGCCCATCTCAATTAAAAAAAACAAAATTTTACAAATCGAATTTTATACGCTATGCTCTTCATGTTTATATCATTAATTACTCAATAAAACTTTTAGGGATAATCATGAAAAATTTAAATATCTTATTGTTGTGTACAATTTCACTCATAACTGCAATGGAACAACCAACACAACGTAAACTTAAAATAAGAACTACCGCAGAACTTGCCAATCTTTGCGAAACTTATAAGCCCGCTGTTGGCCCAGTTATTGCCGCTCTTTATGCCAAAGGCAAAAGACAATTTACCAAAGAAGAATTAAATAAAATTATAATGGCAACCATGTGTAATAAAGTCGCAAAAAATATCACAAACCTCGAAGCTGTCATCAACACACTTGAAATCTTTAGAGACTTTCTTGCCCACGATTCATTTTATAAATTTTTTGCAACCAAACTTTTCGAAAAAACACAACACTGCGTTAATGGCAAAATAAGCAAAGAAACTTTGATGCGCAATCTCAGCGGCATTCGCGACAGTTTCATCATGCAGATCTCCGCGTAATGTTTATGAAGAAACTCGCAACCCTCATCCTGTGGGGCATTATCAATCTACATGGAATGCAAACCGAACAACCTCTTCCTTATCAATCAGATTATTTCATTACTGAAAGTACAAATGATATTGAAAATCAAGAAAACAAAAGCATCATTGCAGGTTTTATGCAACGATGCTGCTAGATTCCAGGATCAAGTATGATTCTTTTGATTGGCAACCAAATAACAAATGACGGATATTATAATCCTCAAGAATTTCTTGATATTCTTGAACGCGAACTACCGCAAATGCTTGAACAACGAATTCATTTTAAAAATCAACAAGATCATGATGCAATCAACTCTCTTACTTTTTTTATTCTTGAAATGTTTGGTTCATATCAAGCAACACGAGACATCTTAGACGTTGAAGCCCCCTCTGCCCTTGAAATAATGTTTGAAGAGCAATTCTTTTCACTCAATTAAATCACAAATGGAGAATTGATAAAAACAATACTAACATTACCATGCAGCACGATTCAGTTGAATTTTCAATTGAAACAAAAAGCTGAATTTGAAAGAGTAAAACCTATTTTAAAAAGTCTTTTTGGCGAATAAACGCTTACTCAGGAAATATAAAAAAAAGCCCCTAAACGAGGGCTTTTTTTGACACTTTGTAATAAAAGCGGTATATTTATACTATAATTTTATGGAGGTTTTATGAAAAAGAAAATCAGTTGTCTGTTCATGTTTTTATCAACATTTACACCGCTTTTTAGCTCACCCGCGTCATATGCCATTTGGCAAAAGGATGACGTTACCATAACCTGCTTTGGTGATGTTCATTCATACCCTGATGATAGAAAAGACGACCTTGTTTTACGCTTTATTGATCATATATCAAGCGTCCCAAGCGCACTTTTACTAGAATTTGTACCTGCACGAAAAGAAACCTTGCATTTTATCACTCCACATACTTTTAATAAATATCTTTCCAAACTTGCATATGATAACGCCTTCAAAAAAGACTTACTTACATTCAAATTAAGCGATCGACGAGATATATTTGGTTATGAATTAATGAACTTTTTAGTTAATGCAAATTTAAAAGCGTATAATCCAGAAACACAAAACGCTCTTTTTGATCAAGCTCTTTCACAAGGCTATATTCAACCGATTTCTAGTTTTATAAAAAATATTGAATCACTAAAAAAAGAAATCACATCATTACATAAAAACGAAAAAATAACAGAACAAGAAAAATCAACATTATCGAATATCGATACAAAAATAAATGATGGAGATACCATCTTAAAAAGTACTATAAAAAAATACGACATTAATGAACACACACCTTTATTTGAAACACTCAGTTACCTCAATAACACACTTCCTAAAATAACAATTCAATTTATTGATAAAATTTTATATCCATTTCTTCAAACCGTCGTGGAGGCTGGTTTTTTCGTTGATATTTTAAATGAAAAATCACAGGGAATAAAAAACATTATTCTCTATGCAGGAAATAACCATGTTATTCGCGTAAATAAACATCTTGAAAAATCAGGGTTTGCAAAAAAAGCAGCACAAGGAATTTCCTCATATCATAAAAACATTTCTACTGAAATCATCGAACAAGATAAAATAAATGATGAGAAAATGGCAAACGATATTCTTAGTTAAATTGCAAAAAAGATGTTAAAATAAAGGAAAGTCTTAAAACTTTTTTTAAAACATAGTAAGGAAATTTCATGAAAAAATTATTATTAGCGGGATTATTGCTGCCTTTTTTATCTTATGCAATGGAACCATCCGCACTAAATCTTCAATTACAAGTAAATCGTCTCGCTGCACCATTTCGCCCGTTCTTCTTTACGGGAGACACTCCCTTTTTAAATCATTTTATAAATTATTCGCCCGCACAAACCCAAACACTTTCTGAACACATGAATCAAGCAATTCAAGAATTAATAAAATTAAAACAAACTCATTACACATTTATACAAACTCACCCCAAACTATTAAAAATTATTAATACTACCGGTTTATCTCTCGTAAAAGTCCATGAATACCTTATAATGGAAATTCTTTTCCGAACAGGGCCTGGAGAAGAACCACCTGTAAGAGAATCGACAGCACGAAGACAACTTTTTATGGAAAACGAATAACGCACCACTACAAAACGCAGTGACTTTAAAGCTAATAATTTGACCCAGAATGCCCCAAGGTTTAAAAATCATAGGGTATTCTGAGCGAAAAATAAAATTAAGGGACATTTAAATGAAAAAAATAATAACACTCACCATTCTTATACCACTCTTTTGTAATGCAATGGAAAAACGCCCAAGAGAAAAGTCTTTAGAAAAACGCATGGAAGAAGCCCCCGCAAAAAGGCAAAGTCTTGAATCCATTCGCACGCTCAGGGATCCGTTTAAACACTACTTCTTTAATTCAAAGCTCCCTTATAAAAACGATTTTGAACATAACTCCATAGAAGTGAACAAGCAAATTAGAACTGATATCTCAACAGCTATTGAACAACTCAAAAACATTGAAGATGAACATGTATTACAGGTGGCACCAAAACTTTTGCAAGTCTTTAGACAAACCCTACGTTCACTTACAAAGGTATACGATTATCTTCAGCAACAAATTGCTTACCAACAAAACCCCTCTCTATACGAGAAACCTCGCACCCACGCAATGACCGTTGCGCCCATGGGAACAACCTCCCCTCCAGCATTTGTTCAAAGAAGAAGAGCTCAACTGAAAGCACTGCGCAGTAGTTTCCAAGCAGGATCATTACGGCTTCCACCACAACCCGGCAAGAAACAATGAAAAAACTTTTAATCATTTTGTTTGGCTTGGTCTTAAACACTCAACCAATGTGCAGGCAAACTATCGATAGACCTAAAAAAAACGCTCCGGTGAAAGCAAAAGCATCCCTCGCGAAAGTCATTGAAATACAAAAAAAGCTACCTTTCGATCGACAGTTGGCAGCATTGTTGAGATATAAGGCTCTAACAGATGCTGATACAATCACCCGAGCACAACAACTTGTCTCAATTTGTTTGAGTATTGTGGCTGAAGACGAGAGGGAACGCGCCTTCACCCAAATTGCTCTTAATCAAGTCTCTTTTGATCTTGCACAAACCTGCAAGCAAACTTCAAATGCGACAATTTTAAGCGAATTGAAAAATAATTGAAAAATCTTAAAAACCCTCAAATCTTAAGTGGAGAAATCATTATGAAAAAACTCGCAATTGCATTGTGCATTATTTCAACCCAAGCCTTTGGTATGGAATCAAAAACTGAAAAACCAATACCCGCTTTCAGAAATCTTGCACAACTACAAAAGCATCTTGTCGATGAATTGAGAAAAGGCACCTTAAAACCAAGTGAATTCAACTTCGCTCTTAGTATCTTAAGCGATGCCAATCACCGAATAAAGTGTGAAAAAGCTCGTAAACCCCCACATGATTTTCAAGCTGTATTGAAAAGAGAAGATGCATTCTTTAAACGGCTCGAACAAAACGCCATTAAATGCATTATAAAAGCTATTGCTAAAAAAACAAAGAAAAAATAATTAAAATAACTTACACAGAAAGAGGGCTGAAAAATCAGCCCTCTTTTTTATTCATCAAATTTCTTGCCAGCTAAAAAATGAAGATGCGCGTGATACACACGCTGACCTGCATCATAACCATTACTCATCACCAATCGAAAAGGAATATCGCCCAAGCCCTTCGCAATTTTCTGCGCAAGTCCAAACATTTTTGAACCCAAGCTCATATCTTCCGCTTCAAAATTACGTAAATCAACCAGATGCTTTTTCGGAATAATAAGATAATGATGAGGCGCTTTTGGATTAATATCCTTAAACGCAATCAACTCATCTGTCTCTGCAATCTTTTGCGCAGGAATTTCACCAGAAACAATCTTACAAAAAATACATTCTTCAACCATATTTTATCCTTTTTAGAAACCATTAAAATTGTAACGCAATTTTTTCGAATTTCCAGATTAAATACAAAACATCTATATCTTTCAATCGCTTCTTGCCAACAATCTCCCTTCTTT
>CAYUHH010000044.1:0-6619 GCA_964444435.1 uncultured Pseudomonadota bacterium
AATAATTATGACATACGTCATAATTATCAAAAGCCATTCCTGCGCTTACATATCTAACTTTTATTTGTTCACTACATAATACGGCGCAGGGGAAAATAAGTTCTTTGAAGTTTGATCGCAAACTGAGCCGAAAGCGAATGTTTATTCGAATTGCGAAGCAATGAGAACGTCAGCCTTTGCAAACGATTAAACAATCCAACTGAAAGTTGATTGATCGAACTGAACGTTTACGTTTAATTTTCGAACTCTCTTTAAACTTATTTTTTAAAAAATGTTCGTCCTAAACATCGAAAGGATACGAATTTAAAAAAATAGAAAGCGGGGGAAATTCCCCCGCTTTCTATTTTTTTAAATCTAATTAAAATTAACTTTCAACTGGCTGCGATGAAATATCAGACTCACTTTCATTAGAAGATTCTTTCTGATCCTGAACTTGTTTATCATCCAAGAAATTATGATCTTCTCGTGACTCAATACCAAGCAACTCGTACACCTCTGAAGCATACATTGTTTCTTTTTCAAGCAATTCTTGCGCTAATTTATCAAGCTTATTTCGATTTTCAGTTAACATTTTATTGGTTTCTACATAAGCAGTATCAACAATCTTTCGAACCTCTTGATCAATCTCTTCACGTGTCTTTTCTGAATACTTAAAGTCATGATAAGATTGCCCATACTGTACCAACCCAAGGTCTGACATCCCATAGCAACAAACCATCTTACGAGCAATATCAGTTGCACGTTGAAAATCACTCGATGCACCTGTTGTAACAGTCTCAAATACAATATCTTCTGCGACACGTCCACCAAGAAGCAACTTAATTTGAGCTAACATTTGATCTTTGGTTATCGAATAAGTGTCACGCTCCGGCAATGAGTGAGTAACACCCAACGCCCCACCACGTGGCAAAATTGTTATTTTATGAAGCGGGTCGGTATTTTTAGGTAACAACAATATAACCAACGCATGCCCACCTTCGTGATACGCGGTAACTTTAAGTTCATCTTTTGTCTGTTTCATTGTTTTTTGCTTTTTGCCAAGAGTTACCTTATCACGCGCTTCCTCGAAATCTTCCATTGAAATTTCATGGTGATCATGATTCACCGCATTCAATGCAGCCTCATTAATCACATTAGCAAGCTGTGCCCCAGAAAATCCCGGTGTTCCACGAGCAACTTTATAAAGATCAACAGAATCAGCAAGCGTTTTATCTTTGGCATGTACTTTCAAAATCTCTTCACGAACATCAATTGACGGATATGGTATATGTACCTGCCGATCAAATCTACCAGGACGTAACAAAGCTGAATCAAGCATATCCGGACGATTTGTTGCACCAACCACAATAATTGGATTTTCATGCGATTCAAATCCATCCATTTCAGTTAACAACTGATTCAACGTTTGCGCATATTCACTTGTTCCACCATCACCCGTATGACGACGTGCACCAATAGAATCGATTTCATCGATAAAAATAATACACGGCGCATGCTTACGAGCTTGCGCAAAAAGTTCACGAACACGCGAAGCTCCAACGCCAACATACTGTTCAATAAATTCAGCACCACTTGCACTGAAGAATGGACAATTTACTTCCCCTGCCATCGCCTTAGCAAGTAACGTTTTACCATTTCCAGGCTCACCTGAAAGCAATACCCCATGAGGAACTTTTGCTCCCATCTTCTTAAACTTTTCAGGGTTCTTGAGATACTCAAGAATATCAATTAATTCTTCTTTCGCTTCAGGTAATCCTGCAACATCAGAAAACTTAACCTTAACTTGAGACGGCATAAATAACCGAGCTTGCCCACTGCCCTTCGCAAGTAATGACGGAGAATGCTGAGTTGTCTCTTTAGCTTTCTGTATCTTTCCCATCGCAACAAGCAAATCAGCATGCTCAAGCTGGAAACGACCACCCTTTGAAGCTGCAATTGTAGCTAAATTAATTAAGTTAGCTAAATCAGCTCCCGTAAAACCAGCTGTATCAACAGCTAATTTATGAAGATCTGCCGATTCTCCAAATTTTTTATTTTTCCCATGAATACGTAAAATTTCTTCTCGTTCTTTAAGGCCCGGATATGGAATCTCTATCTGCTGATCAAATCTTCCAGGACGCAACAATGCTTTATCAAGAACTTCAGGAATATTTGTGGCCGCCATAACAATGACAGGAGGCTTACTTTTATCAAAGCCATCAAGCTCTGTTAACAATTGATTTAAAGTCTGTTCACGTTCATCGTGACCACCGCCAAGACCACTTCCACGATGACGACCAATGGCATCAATTTCATCAATAAAAATAATAGCGGGAGCATGCTTACGAGCTTGCTCAAATAAATCTCGAACACGAGCAGCACCTACACCAACAAATACCTCTATAAAATCTGAACCGGTAATACTAAAAAATGGAACTCCTGCTTCACCTGCAACCGCACGTGCTAATAAAGTTTTTCCATTTCCTGGTTCACCAACAACTAAAATCCCTTGAGGAATTTTAGCTCCCATTTTCTTATAACGATCTGGATTTTTCAAAAAATCAATCACATCTCCCAAAGCTTCCTTCGCCTCATCGGCTCCGGCAACATCTGAAAAACGCTCCTTAACCATCGAAGACAACGTCAATTTTGCACGACTTTTTCCAAATCCAAAGATGCCTGAACCCGGGCCCCCTTGAGAACCACCAGAGCCCTTGGTCATCTTGTACAAGAAATAAAAGCCAAAAATCATCATTAAAACAAAAACCCAGTTCAAGACTGAAGAAATAACACCAAGCGAATTGGTATTACTCATTACTTCACCCTTCACCCCATGCTCACGCAACAAGTTCATAAACTGACTGTCAGCTTGAGGAATACGAGTCTGGAATTTTTGATCGTTTTCTTTGAGATACCCCCATGCATCTTGCCCGGCAACTTCAACCGACGCAACTTTACCTTGCTCTACATATTCCAGAAACTCAGTCGTTGGAACATGGACAATATTACTAGAGACACGTGTCAGACTTGAAAGAACCGCGATCCCCAATGCAAAAATGGTCACAAAAATGAGTAACCCTTTTGGGCCCCCACTAAAAAAGTTTTTCTTATTTTTGATAAATTTTTTCATACTTCACCTCTATTTCACAACCTGAAAGTTCAGACCTATGATTATTTCTATTAGAATAACAAAGTGCTAAATAATTGTCGAGCTTTTACGTTATTATAACACATTTTCAAACAAATCACCCATTTTTTTGATAAGCAAAAGGAAGAGCAAGCATCGGAGACCAATTTGGATACGACCAATACTCATCTAAAGCGGTCAAATAACGTAATGCCTGCGTATTAACATCAACCAAACAAATCCTGCTTAACTCCCCTGATTCAATTGAACTGGTAATATAATTGCCACAGGGCGACCATGAACACTCATCTTTATGACCAAGCCCCCTCGTCAATTGTTGTTCTTCCCTTGACTCAAGGTCGTACTTAAACAACTGATAAGTTCCTTCAACTTTTTTACAATAGGCAAGATCTTTTCCTGATGGACTCACAGCTGGACATAAAGCCCTGCCCACCTTCAACCACTCAATTCTCTTCTTTTTAAGGTCCATAATACCCAATTGAGGAACATGAGCATGATTTACACAACAAAAAACAACCTTGTCTTCATGTAAAAAAGAAGGCGAAATAAAATCACCCGACTTATTGGTTAAACGAACAAAAGAACTTTTCTTTTTATTTACATCAAAAAGATACTCATAAAGCTGCGTAAAATCATTACTTGAAAGAGCAAGAACAACCTTTCCATCAGCAGAGATGGCGGGCGTCATATTTTGACCCTCAAAACTGGTAATAATGCGTTTTTCATGATGCGCATCAACCGACATCAACCGCACATTTGATTGAGTGTGTTGAGAATAAAAAATGACTGATCGACGTTTATGCCATCGTGGGGCAAAATTATTCCCCCTTCCAACCAGCTTAATCGGCTCAAACTGAGCAGTCGTATAAAATGGATGAATTAAATAAAGATCACGATGACCTCTACCAATACCCTTCCCTCTTCTTTTACATACTGCTATTAGTGATGCAAAAGATCCTACTTGCCCCGTTAGCTCAGGCCAAATTTCATCCGCAATAACAATTGCCCATTCAGGAGTGGAAAGATTTTTTTTAAAACATTTTTTGCCTTTTATCAAAGATGCTGACATCGCATCATAAAGTCGCCATGAACATTGTTCATCGTCACCACTTAAAAAAAGTGCTAACGGAAAACCATCCTGAAAAATCTTCATCATCGCCTGTTTCGTCTTGGGCTCAACCTGAGAAAGCGTAGAAATAAGAGAAAACTGTTTCGTTGCTCCCAACAAAGAAGCCAAATCATCAACAACAAGATTTTCATCAAATGGGTGTGAAACAATAATTTTTAATGGCATTGCTTGATGATGGTCAGGAGTTATCACCAGCTCCAATGGATTACTCAAAAGAACCATTGGAAAAAAAAGCAAACAAAATCTTATATTCATATTTATCACCTTAAAAATGGAGTCTCACGTATTGCCCCCACAGCTGTTTTGGAAATGCAGATTTGCCAATAGCCATGCGCGCTGCAACATCATAAACCAATACACCAGAGCTTTGTTCAATCCTCATTGAACCAGCGGTTCCGTCCTTATTGATCGTTACCAAAACAATCATCGGTTGCTTTGGATGCAAACCTGCTGGCGGATGCCAATGAGTTGAAAGCTCCTGATGAACCTCTTGATAAACATTTAAAGCTTCAAATTCTTCCTGCCCCAAAACAACGGGCTCTTCATCAGAAGTTTTTACCGTCAGATCATCTTTTTTTTCGACAGGCAAACCCTTAGCAATCGGCGATTTTTCCAACTTTTCTTCAACCTTTTTCTCAATCTTTTTTTCTTTTTTGTTTTTATCTTCGACTTCTTTGGCATCCTTCTTAGAAGGCTCAACTTTTTTTACTTCTTTCGCGTGCTCTTTTTTTAAAGGCTGCATCTTTTTTGGTGGCACTTTTTTAACAACAACTGCTTTTTTCTTTTTTGGAGGGGAAACAATCTTTTTTGGAATACTTTTTAAAGATGTTTCTTTCACATCCTTTTGATTTTTTAAAGAACTTTGAATCAACCTTTTCAGCTGCCCTGTTCGCCTTACAAAAGGAATCACTGTAATAGGTCGAGAAAGATCAACTTTTTGCATCTGCATATTAATAGTCATCACTTTTGAGCGAGAGCATATAAAATAAGCAGCCAGGAAAATAATATGACAAACAAAAACAAATGTTAAAAGTCTAAAGAAAAAAAGTTGCCGTTTATTCAACTTTTTGGGTAACCAAGGCAACATGTTGCACTCCATCTATTGCATTGATAACATCAAACAGCTTTATAATGCGCTCGTAACGCAATGTTTTATCGGCAAATAAGAAAACGGTGTTGTTCTCCTTTGTCACACTGCGCGAAATTGATTCCTTCAATGCTTGCAAGTCTTTTTTACTCTGCTTTAAGTTATAACTTTTACCATTGAAGTGTACAATTCCATCCAAATCCATTTCCACTGTTAAGCTTTGATCTTCGACCTTTGTCATCTCAGATGTTTTTGCATCAGGAAGATCTACTTTAATTGTCATTCGCATCATCGGAGCCGTAATCATAAAAATAATTAATAAAGTAAACGCCGTATCAATCAATGGCGTTAAAGAAATTTCAGGGAACGTTAACGGCCGACGACGTCTTCGTAAACGTTGTGCCACTATTTTCCCTTCTTCTTTTCATAAAACAAACGTTGCGCCAACCACATAAAACGATCAGAAAGCATGCTTAATTGTTCATCCATCGAACGCAACTGAACATTTAAATAATTAAAAATAACTAACGCAGGAATTGCAACTAATAAACCACCAACTGTTGTCGTTAATGCTTGGGCAATACCAGGAGCAATCGCCGTAATATCAGCACTCTGTTGATGGCTAATGCCAATAAATGCATTCATCAAACCCCAAATGGTACCAAACAAACCAAGAAGCGGAGCAATCGCAGCTGATGCACCAACAAGTGGAACCATCTGTTCTTCGCTATATAAAATACTATCGTGAACTTGATGCATCATATGTTCTAAAATATTCCACTCGCGATCAGACAAACTTTTTTCTTTTCCATCATTCGTCATGAGCAAAGATTTTAGATATGCAAGCGACTTTGATAAAAAATAACCGGGCAATGTATTAGAAAACTTGGAAGTAACATAAAGCACATCATCAAGATCTTCAGCGTTTTTCATATGAGCCAAAGCACGCCGCAACTGTTTTTTCTTAATACGTAATAAAATTAATTTATATAAAAAGACGGTCCAACAAAAAACTGACATACCTAACAAAAGAGCTAATACAACCAACGTCATGGTGTCAGAACTTCGAACTAATTGCCAGAGACTACTTTGTCCAATATCCATAAGAATTCTATTCCCTCTTTTTAATAAGCAATTACAAAAAAACTATTTGGAATATCGTATCATAGAATCAATTATTTAAAAACAAAGAATATTGCGAATAAATGATCAATAATAAAATGGTGGAGCTAACCGGATTCGAACCGGTGGCCTCGTGATTGCGAACCACGCGCTC